>NZ_MLCO01000269.1 GCF_001982615.1 Teichococcus deserti
CTGGAAACCCCGCCTTTCCGCGCTAACCTCCCTGTTGCGGGCGGCCCTCGGCCGGACGCGCATCAGCCGTTCCGTCTGCTGGGGGTGGCCATGACCAAACCAGCACTGGACAACGGCGCCCGCCCTGTCGAAAAGCCGTCCATGTCCAGCACGACCCCTGCCCTCCTCGCCCCCGAACGCGCCCAGCAGCTCGCCGCCGAATTCGGCCTGAAGCCGGACGAGTATGACCGCGTGCTGGCCATCCTCGGCCGCGCGCCCTCCCTCACCGAGCTCGGCATCTTCTCGGTGATGTGGTCGGAGCACTGCTCCTACAAGTCCAGCCGCGTCTGGCTGCGCCAGCTGCCGACCAAGGCGCCCTGGGTCATCCACGGCCCGGGCGAGAATGCCGGCGTCATCGACATCGGCGAGGGCCTGGCCGCCATCTTCAAGATGGAAAGCCACAACCACCCGAGCTTCATCGAGCCCTACCAGGGTGCGGCGACCGGCGTCGGCGGCATTCTGCGCGATGTCTTCACCATGGGCGCGCGCCCCATCGCCAACCTGAACGCGCTGCGCTTCGGCAACCCGGCCCTGCCCAAGACCCGCCAGGTGCTGGACGGCGTGGTGCGCGGCATCGGCGGCTACGGCAATTGCGTGGGCGTGCCCACCGTGGGCGGCGAGGTGAATTTCCACCCCGCCTACAACGGCAACCCGCTGGTCAACGCCATGACCGTCGGCATCGCCCGCACCGACAAGATTTTTCTCAGCGCGGCGGCGGGCGTGGGCAATCCGGTGGTCTATGTCGGCTCCAAGACCGGCCGTGACGGCATCCACGGCGCCACCATGTCCTCGGCCGAGTTCAGCGCGGATTCGGAGGAGAAGCGCCCGACCGTCCAGGTCGGCGACCCGTACGCGGAGAAGCTGCTGATCGAGGCCTGCATGGAGCTGATGGCGACCGACGCCATCGTCGCCATCCAGGACATGGGCGCGGCCGGCCTGACCTCCTCCAGCGTCGAGATGGCCGGCAAGGGCGGCGTCGGCATCGAGCTGAACATGGAGAAGGTCCCGCAGCGCGAGACCGGCATGACCGCCTATGAGATGATGCTCTCCGAGTCCCAGGAGCGCATGCTGATGGTGCTCAAGCCCGGCGAGGAGCATGTGGCCGAGGCCATCTTCACCAAGTGGGAGCTGGACTTCGCCGTCATCGGCCATCTGACCGACACCGGCCACATCGTCATCCGCCACAATGGCGAGATCGAGGCCGATATCCCGCTCGCCCCGCTGGAGAGCGAGGCCCCGCTCTACCACCGCCCCACCACCGAGACCCCGAAGCAGCCTGTGCTCGACGCCGCGACGGTGGCCGACCCGATCGGCCTGCAGGCGGCGCTGGAGAAGCTGATCGGCTCGCCCGACCTGTGCTCGCGCCGCTGGATCTGGGACCAGTATGACAGCACCGTCGGCGGCCAGACGGTGAAGCGCCCGGGTGCGGCGGATGCCGCCATCGTCCGGCTCGAGGACAGCAAGCGGGCGCTGGCCATGACCACCGACTGCACCCCGCGCTACTGCGCCGCCGACCCGGAGGAGGGCGGCAAGCAGGCGGTGGCCGAGGCCTGGCGCAACATCACCGCGACCGGCGCCCTGCCGCTGGCGGTGACCGACAACATGAACTTCGGCAATCCCGAGAAGCCGGAGATCATGGGGCAATTCGCCGCCGCCGTCCGCGGCATGGCGGCCGCCTGCACCGCGCTCGACTTCCCGGTCGTCTCCGGCAATGTCTCGCTCTACAACGAGACCGAGGGCCGCGGCATCCTGCCCACCCCCGCGATCGGCGCTGTCGGCGTGATCGAGGATGCGGCGAAGGCCATCGGCTATGGCCTGGCCCCCGGCCTCGAGCTCGTCCTGCTCGGCGAGACGCAGGGCTGGCTCGGCCAGTCGCTCTGGCTGCGCGAGGTCGCCGGCCAGGAAGCCGGCGCGCCCCCGCCCGTGGACCTGGCCGCCGAGCGCCGCAACGGCGATTTCGTCCGCGCCCAGATCCAGGCGGGCAAGCTCGCCGCCTGCCATGACCTGGCCGATGGCGGCCTGCTGGTCGCCGCCGCCGAGATGGCCATGGAAGGCAGCGCCGGCGCCACGCTGACGGCCGCCCCCGCCGGCATCCCCGCCCATGCCTGGTTCTTCGGCGAGGACCAGGGCCGCTACCTGGTCGCGACCTCTGACGCCCTGGCCCTGCTGGAGGCCGCCCGCGCCGCCGGCATCCCCGCCCAGCGCATCGGCCGCTCCGGCGGGGGGGACTTGGTTGTCGAGGGCAGCCTTGCCATATCCGTGAGCGATCTGCGGGCGGCGCATGAGCGCTTCCTGCCGGCGCTGATGGCCCAGTAAGAACGACCAGTAAGCACAGAGACGGACAGGAGACCCCGCATGGCAATGCCCGCTGGCGAGATCGAGGCCCTGATCAAGGCGGCCCTGCCCGACGCCCAGGTCACCATCGAGGATCTGGCGGGGGATGGCGACCACTACGCCGCCACCGTCGTCTCCGAGGCCTTCCGCGGGCGTTCGCGCGTGCAGCAGCACCAGCTGGTCTATGCGGCCCTGCAGGGCCGCATGGGCGGCGCGCTCCACGCCCTCGCCCTGCAGACCTCTGCCCCCTAAGGAACCGCCCCGATGAGCAACCCCGTCTTCGACCGCATCCAGTCCGAGATTTCCGAGAACGCCGTGGTCCTCTACATGAAGGGCACGCCGGTCTTTCCGCAGTGTGGCTTCTCGGCCCGCGCCGTGCAGATCCTCAGCCACGTCGGCGTGCCCTTCAAGGGCGTCAACGTGCTCGAGGATGGCGAGCTGCGCGAAGGCATCAAGTCCTTCACCAACTGGCCGACCATTCCCCAGCTCTATGTGAAGGGCGAGTTCGTCGGCGGCTGCGACATCCTGATGGAGATGTTCCAGAACGGCGAGCTGACCGCGCTCCTCGACGAGAAGGGCGTGCCGCACCAGGCCGCCGCCTGACGTTGCTTCGGGCAGGGTGGGCGCCACGCCAACCCTGCCCGCCGTCACGGGTTACGTCACCAGTTCCGGAAAGGCGCCGATGACCCGCAACGACCTGCGTACCCTGCTGAACATCGCACTGCCCCTGGCCCAGCCGCTGGTCGGCGCCATGGCCTCGGTCTTCGGCATCGGCCACACCCAAGCCGAGATGTCCGCCCGCAGCCAGACCCCGGTGGTCCCGGCCGGCTATGCCTTCTCGATCTGGGGGCTGCTCTTCGCGCTCAGCATCGCCTGGGGCATCTGGCAGCTGCTGCCCTCCGCCGGGCGCGACAGCCTGGTGGCCCGGCGTCTGGGCTGGCCGCTGGCCGCGACCTTCGCCGGCTCGATCCTCTGGATGGTGCTCAGCCAGCTGACCGAGAATGGCTGGCACCTGGTGGCGGTGATGCTGCTGGTGCTCTCCGCCAGCCTGACCGCCTTCTTCGTCAACCGCCGCGCCGAGCATGGCCTGGCCGCCACCCAGGCCGAGCGCTGGCTGATCCGCCCGCTGGTCGGGCTGCTGGCCGGCTGGGTCTCGGTCGCGACCTTCGCCAATATCGCCGGCGCCGCCCTGGTCAGCGGCTTCTTCCCCAACCAGGGCGCCGGGCTGACTGTCGCCGCCGTGCTGATCCTGCTGGCCTGCGGCGGGCTGGTGCTGACGGTGCTGTGGATCGCCCGCGGCTCGCCCTGGTACGCCGCCGCCGTGGCCTGGGCGCTGGTCGCCATCCTCTATGCCAACACCGCCGGGCGGGACTTCAACCTCGGCGTGGCGATCACCGCCGGCGCGCTGCTGGCGGTGGTGCTGGCCATGGCCTGGCAGCGGGCGCGGAGGCCGCTGCAGGCGCAGTTCCGGTGATGATGGCGACAGCCTATCATTTCGATATGAGAATGTAAAGCCTGGTCTAGGCGGGGGCAGCCCTGCGCTCCCGCCAGACGCCGGGTCGCACCGAGGCCGCCGTCACCAGCCCATAGGCGGTGATGCCCAGCGCCACCGCCAGGAAGTAGCCCTCCATCCCCATGCCGGCGCCGGCCAGCAGCCACCCGCCGCCCACCGCGATGCCGAAGCGCGACAGGGCGGCGACCATCGGCCAGCGCATCTTCCCCGCCCCCATCGAGGCGAAGTACAGCGCCATGCCCAGCCCGAAGCCGCCGAAGGCCGGGCCGGTGAAGGACAGGGCGCGGGCCGCCAGCGCCTGCACCGCCGCATCCGCGGTGAACAGCCGGGCGAAGAGCTCCGGCATCAACCCGACCGACAGGCCCAGCAGGCTCGCCACCAGCAGCGCCATGCCGCCGCCGGTCCAGGCGATGCGCCGGGCGAGCCGCCAGTCCCCCGCCCCCGCCGCGCGCCCCACCAGCGCCGTCAGCGCCGAGCCGACGCCGAAGACCAGCGGCACGGTCAGGAATTCCAGCCGGGCGGAGATGCCATAGGCCGCGACCGCCACGGGGCCGTAGGCGGAGAGCTGCAGGGTGACCATCACCGTGGTCAGGTTGGCGATGGCGGCCAGGCCGCAGGCGACCAAGCCGACGGAGAGGATGCGGGAGAACAGCGCCCCCTGCGGCCGCATGCGCAGGCTCGGCAGGAAGCCGGCGCCGCCGCGCAGCACCACCACGGCCATGGCCAGGGCCGCGCCCCAGAAGACCGCGGCGAAGCCGATGCCAAGTCCGGCCAGGCCCAGCCCGGCCGGCTCGGCCAGCGCCCAGCCGAGGATCGGGAAGCCCAGCCAGGCGACGGTCAGGACGCGGGCGGCCAGGGCATGCCGCCCCCCGCCGCGCAGCACCGAGGCCAGGGTATTGGCCAGCCAGGCCGGCAGGGCGCCGGCGCCGAACAGCCACATGGCATAGGGGGCGGCGGCCTCGGCGACGGCCGCGCCGCCGATCAGCCCCAGCAGCGTCCGTGGGAAGCCAGCCAGCAGCAGGGCGAAGAGCAGCCCGGCAGCGACCGCGATCAGCAGCGCATGCAGCACCAGGGAGGAAGCCTCTTCCCGCCGGCCGGCGCCCAGGGCGCGCGCGATGGCCGAGGCGACCCCGCCCCCCATGGCCCCGGCCGACATCTGCTGCAGCAGCAGGGAAAAGGGCAGGACAACGGCCCATCCGGCCAGAGCGGCGGTGCCCTGGCGGGCTGCCAGCACGGTCTCGACCAGCTGCGCGCCCGCCTGCAGCACCGCGATCAGCGTCGTCGGCGCGGCCAGCGCGCCGATCCGCCGCAGCAGCTCGCCCCGCCCGGGCTGGCTCTCGCCAGGCTGTTCACCCATCCATCCGTCCCCCATCCCAGCCCGCGACTATCGGACCAGAACGAAGGGCGGACCAGGGGGCGCCGGTCAGTTCAGCAGCGGCGCCGGCGGCACATGCACCGGCTGCGAGACGTTCAGCGGGTTGCGCAGCACCAGCCCCGGATCCGGGTAGTAGTCGACGAACAGGTTGATCCGGTTGGCCTTGCCCTTGTTCTTCACCGAGTGGCGCACCCGGTTGTTGAAGTCGTAGGCATGGCCCTTGAGCATGGTGAATTTGCGGCCGTCGATCTTGTACTCGACCGAGGGCGTGCTGCTCAGCGAGATGTGGATGCGGTGCGCGCGGGCCGCCATCGGCTGGCCGTCGATATGCGGCGCGATGGTGCCGCCGCCCTTCAGCCGGACGAGCGCGAGGCGCGTCACCACGCCGCCCGGCCGGTAGAGCGGCCGGATGGCCTGGTCGATCACCGGCTGCAGCACCTCCTTGAACTCCAGCCAGTCCGGCATGGTGTAGACGGGCCAGAGGTCGGTGTCCTCGCGGCCGATCGGCATGAAGGGCGCGTGGTCGACGCCGCGCTGGCGGGCCCAGACCCAGACCAGGTCCTCGAAATGGCCGATGCCGGTGGCGCTGGCGGATGGGTGCCACTCGGTCTTCATCAGGATGTTGTCCGTCGCCGAATGCACGCCCGAGGCCAGCACGTCGCGGCGGAAGTTGTTGCCCGTCCAGTCATCCTCGGTCAGGCGGGCGATGCGGTCGAGCAGGCCGCCCACCTCGACGGTGCCGAGGTCGCGCAAGGGTACACCGATATCCATGACTTTCCTCCCCCACCCCCGTGGCGGGTCCCGCCCAGGCGCCGTCTGCGCACCGCGGAACCATTTCTGTCACAAAACTTTCAAGAATCACGGTCAGTAATCACCGACTCGATTCGGAGTATTCGGGCACGAGAGCCCCCGCTCCAGCCAAGCGCGACACCCGGTGGACCTCGAATCAAATTTCTGTTTTTAAATGATTTTCCACAGATCCAGGCAGTGTCCGGACGCAGAAATGCGCCCCGCGGCGGAACCGCAGATTTACAGAAGTTAATGAATCGAGTTCTTCGGAATGACCTGTTTTTCTTTCGGCCCTCTGCTTGACCGAAAGCCGGGCCGTCAGACAGCCCGGTTTGGCTGATAGCGGGTATCAGCTCAGATGATGGCCAGCGCCGGCTATCATGAGGGTCCGGTTTCCGTTAGCGACCAACGCCCGAATGGTCACCCCCACACCAGCATGATCAGCGGCGTCGCCAGGCCGAGGCAGAGCAGCGCCAGCGGCGCACCGAAGCGCGGATAGTCGGCGAAGCGGTAGCCGCCAGGTTCCATCACCAGTGTGTTGGACTGGTGGCCGATCGGGCTGAGGAAGGTGCAGGAGGTGCCGAGGCAGACCGCCATCAGCATGGCGTCCGGGCTGACGCCGGCGGCCTCGCCCAGGCCGAGCGCCAGCGGCGCCATCAGCAGGACGGTCGCGTTGTTGGCCATGATCTCGGACAGCAGCATGCAGGCCAGCATGGTGGCGCCGACCAGGGCCCAGCCCGGCAGCGCGGCGGCCGGGCCCGCCAGGCTGTCGACCAGCAGCTTCAGCGTGCCGCTGCCCTCCATCGCTTGGCCCAGCGGGAAGAGCGCGCCCAGCAGCACGATCACCGGCCAGTCGACGGCGCCATAGGCGGCCTCGGGCGTCGCCACCCGGCAGACCAGCATGGCGGCCAGCACCAGCGGGAAGGCGATATGGGCCGGCACCAGATCGAACAGCACCAGCACGATGCCGGCAATGAAAAGGCACCCGGCGAGCAGGGCCCGGGCCGGACGGCCCAGCGTCAGGCCGCGCTCGGCCAGCGGCAGCAGCGACAGCGCCTGGAAGGCGGCGGCGCGGCGGTCGCGCGCCACCTGCAGCAGCAGCACGTCGCCGCTGCGCAGGCGGATCCCGGCCATGCGCTCCGCCACCCGGCGGCCCTGGCGCGAGACGGCCAGCAGGTTCACCCCATGCTGGCTGCGCAGCCGCAGCGCCGCCGGCGACTGGCCGATCAGCGCCGAGCCGGGGCGCAGCACCACCTCGACCGCCTCCAGATCCTCGGCGACCAGGGCACGCAGGCCGGCCAGCGGCGTGCCATCCTCCGGCCTCGCCTCCTCGGCCAGGGCCAGGCCCGCGGCCTCGACCAGGCTTTTCAGCGCCTCGGGCGCGCCCTGCAGCAGCAGCACGTCGCCTTCCTGCAGCCGGGTCTCGCCGGCCGGGGCCAGGCTGCGGGATTCGCCGCGGAACAGGCCGACCACGGTGACGTCGCCCTCGCCCATCTCCTCCAGCAGGCGCAGCCGCAGGCCGATGGCCCGGCTCTTCGGGCCGAGCCGGGCCTCGGCCACGTAGTCGCCGGCATCGGCCTCGCGGGCGCCGCCGTCGCGGGCCGGCAGCAGGCGGGAGGCGAAGACCAGGTAGGCGAGGCCGGCCAGCGCCACCGGCAGCCCGACCCAGGCGAAGTCGAACAGGGCATAGGGGCCGAGCTCGGTGCGCTCGCGGCGGATCGCCGAGATGATCAGGTTGGGCGGCGTGCCGATCAGCGTCACCAGCCCGCCCAGCACCGAGCCGAAGGCCAGGGGCATCAGCGCCCGCGAGGCGCCATAGCCCTCGCGCCAGGCATTGCGCAGGGCGACCGGCATGAACAGCGCCAGCGCGCCGACATTGTTCATGAAGGCGGAGAAGCCGGCGCAGAGCCCGGTCTGCGCCGCCACCTGCAGCCGCGGCCGCCCGCGCATGCCGCCCAGATGCCGCAGCAGCAGGTCGACGGTGCCCGCCATCTGCAGCGCGCGGCTGATCGCCAGCACGGCGGCCACGGTGATCACCGCGGGCTCGGCAAACCCCAGGAAGGCCTGCTCGGCATCGGCCTGGCCGGTCAGCACCAGCGCCAGGAGCAGGAGCAGCGCCACCAGGTCGTAGCGCAGCCAGGGCGTCAGGAAGCCGGCGAGCGCCAGCAGGGTCAGGCCGGAGACGATGATCTGGTCGGTGGTCAAGGCAGGCGTCCCCGCGGCGGTGCAGCCCGGGCTTAAGCCGCCGGCCGCCCGCGCGGTTTCGCCGGGGTCAGCGCCCCTTGCGGATCATCAGCCCGATCGAGGTGGAGACGAAGCGCCGCAGCTCCAGCTTCAGATGCGGCTTGCCCTCGGCGCTCAGGAAGGGCGGCAGGTCGATCACCGCGTCCAGCTCGCTCTCGCCCGGATGCAGGTTCAGCGGGAAGACCTCGTGGCCGGCGGCATGCATCCGCGCCAGGAAGGCCTCGATATCGGGCTTGCGATAGATCGAGCAGCCGGGATGCTCGAAGGTCGCCGTCTCCGAGCTCAGGTTGAACTCGGTGGTGTGGACGGCGAGGCCCCCGGGCCGCAGGCAGCCGAGGCTGGCCTCGATGAAGTCCAGCCCGTGCTTCAGCGAGCCCAGATGCTCCAGCGCGCAGGCCGACCAGGCGATGTCGAAGCCGGCGAGGTCCCCGGGGATGTTGTTCATGTCGACGCCGCGATGCGACACGCGCTGGATGAACCGGGCTTTCGGCAGCAGCTTCGGCCGGTGCAGAGTCATGACGTCGGCGCTGTGCTGGCCGCCCTGGGCCCAGCCCTGCGCCACCTGCAGCTCCAGCGGCGCGTCGGTGGCCAGCACCTGCAGCCCGGCCGCGGCCAGGGCCGAGGGCAGCGGCTCCCGCCCGGTGCCGAAGCCGATGGCGCGCAGCCCCGGCTGCAGCAGCCCGGCCTCCTCGATGGCGGCCAGGATGTAGCAGAATTCCCAGTTCTTGCGGTGCCGCCGGCCGATCGACTGCATGCCGAGGCGCGTCGCCAGCCGGGCATAGGCCGGCTCCTCGAACTGCGCGGCGGTGCAGAGCTGCGACACCGGCCGCGCGATGGAGGGCGGCGCGAAGCGGTGCGGCAGGCCCGCATCCGCCGGCGGCCGCAGCAGGAAGAGCGGCATGCGGAAATGGCTGCGCTCGGCGTCCGGCACCGGGGCCGGTTCGGCAAAGCGGGCGACCGGCAGCTCGGGGATGTCGGCGGGGTCGGGGGCGTCGGCGACAGGCGCGGGCG
>NZ_MLCO01000270.1 GCF_001982615.1 Teichococcus deserti
CGCCTCGACCACACGATGACCCTCGGCCGGCTTGCGCAGGCAAGGTGCCGCGCTGAAGCGGTGGGGGATCACCTCCGCATCATAGCCGGTGACGAAGACGACGGGGACGCCACGCTCCTGCAGCAGATCGGCCGCCGCGAAGATCCAGTCGCCGCGCAGATTGACGTCGAGCAGCGCGGCGTCGATGCGTGGCGTGCTGCTGCACAAGGCCAGGGCGCGCTGCACCGTGGATGCCGGACCGAGCACCGTCGCACCTTGCTCTTCCAAGGTGTCCAGCAGATCACGCGCGACCAGATACTCATCCTCGGCAACCAGCAACACCAGGTCCTTGAGAGCTGCAAGCGCCATCGGGTCGTCCCCTGCTTGGCCCGCGGTAAACTGGGCTGCCGGGCCGTTCCACCAGCGCTACCGCGCGGGCCCCGCTGCAGCATTAAACTATGTTAGCCGCGAACCCTGTCAGAGGCGGCGCGGCCGCGCAGCGCCGTGGACATTGCCCAGGCGCAGTCGCGGCCATTGCGTCGCATGGCGCGCCGCGATGAACCCGTATCCGCACGGACCCGGTCGCGCGGCGGTCACGCCGATCCACCGTGCCGCCTCCTTGTTGGCCGATCCAGGACGGCATTGGGAAGCGATCCTGGCCACGCCATCCTTCGGCCGGCGCCGGTCGATCCAGCTCTTCGCCGGCGATGGTGAGGCGGAGGCTGAGCGCGCGCGGTGCCAGCGCGACGGCTTCAAGGTCACCATGACCTCCCCACGAACAAGCGCTTCACCCCGAAGGAAGCCCGCTGCACGACGCGGGCCGGCGAAGCGGTCCCAGCGCGCGGCGCGCCAGGCCGATCCTGCCTCCCTTGGTGCCGCCTCCGGCCTTGTGCTAGGCGCTTTGGCGTGGCGCAGGACCCGAAGCTCGAGCTCTACCTGGCGCATCGCGCGGCGCTGCTCGATTACGCGACCGCGCTGCTCGGCGACCGCGCCCGGGCCGAGGATGCCGTGCAGGATGCCTATCTGCGCTTCGTCCCCGAGCGCGCCGGCGGCCCGGCCCTGGCCCGCCCGATCGCCTATCTCTACCGCATCCTGCGCAACCTGGCCTGGGACCAGGGCCGGCTGCGCCGCGCCGACCGCCGCCCCGAGGCCGATCCCGCGCCTTGGATGCAGCCCGAGACGCCGCGCACGCCCGAGCAGGAGCTGCTGCATGCCGAGTCCGTCGCCCGCGTGGGCGCCGTGCTCGAGGCCCTGCCGGAGAAGGCCCGCATCGCCCTCGAGATGCAGCGCTTCGGCGGCTACACGCTGGAGGAGATCGCGGCCCGGCTGCAGGTCTCCGTCCCCACTGCCCATCGCCTGGTGCGCGACGCCCTGATGCGCATTGCCGCCGACCTGCCGCCCGAGGACCATTCGTGATCGCCCGCGTGAAAAATCCGGCGCCCTTGCGCGTCATGCAGGCGGACCCGGCCTGCGCCCGGGGATCGCCCAGGGACCTGACGGAACGATGAGCCGCGACGACGCGCTGCTGCTTGAGGAGGCGATGGACTGGCTGCTGCGGCGCGAGGCGGCGCCGGGCGATCCCTTGCTGCGCGCCGGCCTCGAGGCCTGGCGCGCCGCCGATCCCGCCCGGGCCGCCGCCTTCGCCCGGGCTGAGCGCGCCTGGCGCCTGGCGGGCGAGGTGCCGCCGGTCCATGCCGCGCGCTGGGAGCAGGCGCCCGCCATGGCATTGCCCCGCCGCGGCGGCGCCGTCCGGAATCCCGGTCGCCGAAGGGCGCTGCGCGGGGCGGCCGCGGTCGGCATCGCCGCCTCGCTGGCCCTGGTCCTGGCGCCGGAGCCGCTGCTGCTGGAGCCGCTGCGCCGCTTCACCGCCGAGCATGCCACCGGCACCGGCGAGCTGCGCCGCGTCCTGCTGGCCGATGGCAGCGCCGTCCACCTGGCGCCGCG
>NZ_MLCO01000271.1 GCF_001982615.1 Teichococcus deserti
GCCGCGTCGAGCGCGCCGAGGGCCCGGCGAGCGGCTTCGACACGCTGGTCGTCGTCACCAGCCCCGGCCGCTTCGCCATTGCCGCCGAGGCGGCGACGCCGGTCACCCTGCAGCTGGTCGACCTGCTGGCCGGCCCCGGCGAGGTCTTTGCCCAGCGCGTCGATGCCTGGCTGGACCGCGGCACCTACCAGCTGCGGCTGCGCGGCGAGGCCGGCGCCGGCGGCCGGGTCCGCCTGACCCTGACGCCCTTCGCCGCCCAGCCGGCGCAGCGGCTGCTGCCCGGCCAGACCATCGCCACGACGCTGGCCGACCGGCAGACCGCCGAGGCCTGGATCGTGCTGCCCGCCCGCCGCCGGATCCGCCTGGAGGCCGCCGGGCGCGCCCTGGCCGACCTGCAGCTCTGGCGCGACGGCCGCGACCTGGTGCCGCTCGCCGCCGCGCCGGCGGAGCTGCGTGCCGAGCCCGCCCATCCGCTGCGCCGCCTGCTGCTGACCCCGGTGCTGGAGCCCGGCAGCTACCGCGTGACCGCCGCCGGCGGCCCGCCGCTGGCCTGGACCGATGGCCTGGGCGAAAGCCCGCTCTGGCTGCGGCTGGACGGGCCCGCCGTCCTGGCCGAAGGCGCCTTCAGCGACCGCATCGGGCCCTTCGGCAGCAATGTCTATCGCCTGGACCACGCGCCGTCGCTGCTGCAGGTGGCGCTGCCGGAGCCGGCCGGCTTCTTCGCCGGCCTTTCGGTCGAGGGCCGCCTGCGCCAGCGGCTGTCGATGACCGAGAAGAGCCGCAGCCCGGTGCTGACGCTGCGCGGCGGCCCGTCCGGCGAGGCGCCGTCCGAGCTGCTTGTCGAAGGCCGCCCTGGCCAGGACTTCTCCGTCCGGGGCTTCGGCGGTGCCGCGCGGCTGACCGCCCAGGGGGTCGGCGATTTCTTCCTGGCTGCCGAGGCGCCCGCCGCCGGCGGCGACGCCCTGCCGCTGCAGGCCGTGCTGCTGCTGCGCAGATCCGGCGAGGCCGAGCGGATCATCGCCGGCCGGGCGCCGCAGCTGGACGGCGCGCATGCGTGGCGCGGCCGCTTCAACCTGTCCGGCAGCGCCCGGCTGCTCTTCGAGGTGACCGAGGGTGGGCCGGTCGCCCTGGCCAGCCAGGGCGTGCCCGTCACCGCCCGGCTGACCCGCTTCGGCGCCGTGGCCGAGGGCGCCGGCCCGCTGCCCCCGGCGCCGCCCTGGGACTTGGCACCCGGCTGGTACGGGCTGCAGCTCACCGCCGGCGACACCGGCGGCATCGCCGACATCACCCTGGGCCGCCCGGGCCTGCCGCCGCCCGCGCCCGAGCGCCAGCCGCCCGGTCCCGTCCTGCCCTTTGGCCGCCACGCCCTGGCCGAGGGCGAAAGCTTCCGCCTGCTGGCCAACCAGGGCGAGGTGGCGCTGCTGGCGGCGAAGCTGCCGCTGCCCGATGCCGTGCTGCCGCTGACCCTCACCCAGCCGGCCGGCGAGGCGCTGCGCCTGCCGCTGCCCGAAGGCGTTGCCGCCTGGGCCGAGGGCGGCCGCCTGCCGTCCGGCGAGATCGCCCCCGTGCCGCATGCCCGCCAGGTCACCCTGTCGCGCCCTGTGCCGGCCGCGGCGCCGCCGCCGGTCGCCCCGCAGCCCGTGCCCGACCTGCCGCTGCTGCGCCCCGGCGCACCGCTGGCCCTCGAGCTGAGGCGCGAGCAGAGCCGCGAGGTGGCGCTGGAACTCGCCGAGGGCGGGTTGCTGCGCGTCGAAAGCCTGGGCCGCCTTCAGGTCGGCGCCCGGCTGGGCACCGCCTTCCTGCCCGAGCTGGCCGAGGCCTCGGCCAATGGCCCGGGCGGCAATGTCGTCATCCAACGCGCGCTGCGGGCCGGGCGCTACCGCCTGGCGGTCACCGCCCAGGACGGCGAGGGCCGGCTGCGGCTGCAGGCGCGCCCGGCGCCGCTGCTGGCCGCGCCGAGCCTGGCTCCGGGCCGGGTGCTGCGCCTGGCCATGCCGGCCGGCCAGGGCGCCCGCGTGCCGCTGCGCATCGCCACCCCCGGGCCGCACCGGCTGGAGCTGCCCAGCCCTGGCGCGCCGCTCGCCGCCCGGCTGGAAGATGCCGGGGGCTGGCCGCTGACCCAGCCCGGCCCCGCCGATGGCCTGACCCTCGACCTGCCCGCCGGCGACCTCTTGTTGGTTGTCGAGCCGCCGCTGGGCGGGCCGCCGCAGCCGGCGCGGCTGGTCGCCCGGCTGGTGCCGCTGGCGCCCCCGGCCGCGGCCATCGAGGGCCCCGGCCCGCACCCGCTGCCCTTCGCCCGCCCGCAATCCCGGCAATGGCGCGAGACCCCCGCCCGCACCTCCGACGCCTGGGATTTCTTCCTGGCCGGCGAGGCGGAGGTCAGCCTGTCGCTGACCGAGGGGATGTCCGGCATCCTGACCGCGCGCGACGGCGGCCCGGTGCTGGCGCGGATCGGCGACGCCACGCCCTTCTCGGGCAGGCTGCCGGCGGGCGCCTATCGCCTGGCCGCCAGCGCCATCGGCCGCAACGACCGGCTGGACTACCGCGTCAGCCTGGACAGCCCCGCGCTGCAGCCCGGCGCGCCGCGCCGCGTCACTCCGCCCGCCACCCTGCCGCTCGCCATCGCCGAGGACCGTGTCGTCGCGTTGCAGAGCTTCGGCGCCGTGCCGCTGCGCGCCCGGCTGCGCGACGCCGAGGGCCGTCTGGTCGCGCAGCAGGCCGGCGACGACCGCGACTGGAATCTTTCGGTCGGTCTGCCACTGCCGGCGGGGCAGTACAGCCTGGAGCTGTCTTCCCTGGCGCCGCCCTCCGATAGCGACGAGGAAGAGGTTTCCGAAGCGGCGCCGGAAGAAAACCTCGGCCCGGCTGCCATCCCGGCCGGCCAGGTGGAGGTCACGCTGGACCTGCCCGAAGCCCTGCCGCCGCGTCCGCTGCCCGCCGGCGCCTCGGTTGCCGTCGAAGGCGCCGGGGTGCACCGCTTCACCATCCCGGCCGCCGATCGCGCGGGCCTGCTGCTGGCCCGTGCCGAAAACCCCGGCGGCCGGGCGCTGAGCCTGGAGGCCCCGGACC
>NZ_MLCO01000272.1 GCF_001982615.1 Teichococcus deserti
GAATTCCCCCGAACCCCCTTCTTCTTTCTGTTCACCGGCCGTTCAGCGACCAGCGCCTCGCCACAGGCGGCACCAGGGCCGTGCGGCGGGTCTCAGATTTATATCATCAGCGCACGGTGAAGGGTTGCGCTTTGGCGGGGCCGTTTCACGTCCCGTCACCACCTGGACACGGCAGTCCGAAAGAAAAGGGGAATTCATTCCCCTGGCCTTTACTCTGGCTTCTCTCCACGGAACCCCTGCGCCACGACATACATCTCCGCGCTGTCCTTGCGGCTGGCCGGCGGCTTGGCGTGCTTCACCGAAGCGAAGTCGCGTTTCAGCCAGTTCAGCAGGTCGCGCTCGGTGCCGCCCTGGAACACCTTGGCCACGAAGCCGCCGCCGGGGACCAGGACCTTGGAGGCGAAGTGCAGCGCCAGCTCGATCAGGTTCAGGATGCGCAGGTGGTCGGTCGCGTTGTGGCCGGTGGTGTTGGGCGCCATGTCGGACATCACCAGGTCGGCCGGGCCGTCCAGGGTGGCGAGCACCGCCTGCTCCACCGCCGGGTCCTCGAAATCGCCCTGCAGCAGGCTGGCGCCGGGGATCACGTCCATCGGCAGCAGGTCCAGGCCGACGACCTTGCCGCGGTCGCCCACGCGCTGCACCGCCACCTGGGTCCAGCCGCCGGGGGCGGCGCCCAGGTCGACCACGCGCTGGCCGGGGCGGAACAGCTTGTACTTCTCGTCCAGCTCGATGATCTTGAAGGCGGCGCGCGACCGCCAGCCGGCGGCCTTGGCGGCGCGGACGTATGGGTCGTTCAGCTGGCGTTCCAGCCACTTCTGGCTGGCGGTGG
>NZ_MLCO01000273.1 GCF_001982615.1 Teichococcus deserti
GGGCGGCGCGCGGCCGTCCCCGCGCCGCGGCCAGCGGGAGCTGCTGCCCGAGCTGTTCGACAGCCCGCTGCGCGGCAAGCTGCGCGGGCAGCGCGGCATCATGGCCTATCCCTTCTTCCACCTGGGCAAGACGGCGCCCTCGCGCGAGCTGCTGCGCTACGATGACGGCCAGGTGCGGATCGAGGTGGCGCCGGGCCCGGCCGGCATGGCCACCATCTACGACAAGGACCTGATCCTCTACATCGCATCCCTGATGGCCGAGAAGATGCGGCGGGGCGAGCTGCGCCCCGAGGATCCGCGGCCGGACCGCGAATTCACCTTCACCGCGCATGACTTCTTCCGCGTGGCGGGGCGCGACACGGCGGGCAAGGCCTATGACCGGCTGCTGCAGATGCTGCAGCGGCTGCAGGGCACCCAGGTGCGCACCAATATCGAGATGGGCGGCGAGGGCACCGACGGCGTCTTCTCCTGGATCGACGCGGTCAACACCCGCTACCGCCGCAACGCGCGGGCCGAGAAGGAGCTGGTCAGCGTCTCGGTGACGCTCTGCGCCTGGCTGTATCGCGGCATCCTGAGCGACACGCGGCTGCTGACCTTCGCCGAGGGTTATTTCGACCTGGCCCCGCTGGAGCGGCGCCTCTACGAGATCGCCAAGGCCGAGGATGTCGACGAGGCCGGCTGGTCGATCGGAATCGAGGACCTGCATGCCCGCGTCGGGACGCGCGGGCTGCTGCGGCATTTCGGCCAGTTCCTGACCGAGCTGGAGCGCAGCCAGCGCCTCATCGAGTTCGAGATCGGGCTGCACCGCCCGCCCGCCGAGACGCAGCGCCGCGGCCGCCCTGGCTATGAGGGCACCGTGGTGACGTTGCGTGCGCGGGCGCCCGGCCTGCGGCCCCCTGCCCTGCCCGCGCCATCCGGCGCCGGCGACACCACCGACGGAGAGAGCGCGGCCAAGAGCTGAAGCGCCAGGCAGGGCCTGGAAAAGCAAAACCCCGCTTTGCAGAGCGGGGCTTGCTGAACACAACCGGAGCCGGTGGACGCCGGCCCTGAGGGAATGTCCTGAACAGCCATTCCGTAGGGTCATCCGTCACCGTCGGTCAAGCGCGAAACGCAGTTTCGCCGCTGCCGAGGGGTCATGCCCGCTCCGCTTCCCTCATCTTTCGAAGGAACGGGCAAGGTGGACACCAGCATGGTTCCGCGCCGGCCGGCCATGGGCCTGCGCAAGCTCACCCTCAATCATCTCGCCGCCAACCGACTGGCGGGCCAGGCGCTCGGCCTGCCCGAGGGTGTGCGGCATCCCAACCAGCTGCTGGCGCTGCTGCGCCGCGCCGCCCCTTTCCTGGGCCAGACCCGGCTGCTGCCGCTGATGGAGGCGCTGTTCCGCTGGACCCAGCCGCAGGACTGGGAGCCGCAGGCCGAGCCGATCGTCTGGCCGAGCAACGAGGCGCTGGCCCTGGTGCTGGATTGCAGCGAGCGCCATGTCAGCCGGCTGCTGGCCGCCGCCATCGAGGCACGGCTGATCGCACCGCGCGACGGCACCGACCGCCGCCGCCGCGGCTGGCGCGAGCAGGGCCGCATCGTCGCCGCCTGGGGCTTCAGCCTGCGCCCCCTCGCCGCCCGCCATGCCGAACTCCTGTCGGTGGTCCAAGCCGGGGAAGCCGCGCGGCGCGCGCTGCAGCAGGGCCGGCGGGAGGCGCGTCGCCTCGGCCAGTCGGTCTGCCAGCTGCGCGCCCTGGCCGGGGTGCTGGAGCTGGAGGCGACGCTGGCCGGAGGTTTCGACGAGGCGGCCGCGCTGCTGAACGGCCTGACACGGATCGAGACGCCCGAGGTGCTGGAAACCCGGCTGGCGGCGCTGCGCTCGGTGGAGGCGGCGCTGCGGCAGCGGCTGGAAAGCGCCGCGGCTTCAACGGTGGAAGACGCCAGGGAGTCAGGCTCGCCTGACCTGGGAGTCACCCCCTTTATACCTACGAAAGACATCAACGAACCTGAAGGTTCTACGGTAGGCCGCCCCACGTCTGAGGTGGCCCCAGCGGCAAACGGGCAGGCTCTGGAGGAAACGCCATTGACGCTGTCAGCCCGGGAACTGGTGCGGCTGGCGCCGCGACTGGGGGGATGGCTGGCGGTGGCGCAACCGGACTGGCCAGCGGTCAGCCAGGCCGCCTCGATCCTGGCGCGCGAGATGGGGATTTCCCCCGGCCTCTATGGCGAGGCCTGCCGCAGGCTGGGACGGCGGCCGGCGGCGGTGGCCGTGGCGGTGATCTCGACCCGTCCGGCATCGCATTTCCACACGGCTGGACCCGGCGGATATCTGCGCGGCATGCTGCGCCGCGCCGAGAAGGGCGAGCTGCACCTGGAGCGCAGCCTCTTCGGCCTGCGAGACAAGCGGTCGCTGCCGTCAGTGCAGTTGACGGCCGTCAACTTTCACCATCCCGCCCTTTCGCGCGGCTGAGCAAAATGCGATATTCCCGGCCGATAGCCCCTGCTGCCGCATCTGCGATTGGAATCCATGGATAGCTTGTCCGGCACCCGCAAGCCGCTCGCGGATATCGACACCATCGTCAGCACCCAGGCGCAGGAGCTGTCGGAAAAGCTGCAGGCGCATCGGCTGGAACTGTTCCCGCCGGCCGCGCAGAAACCCCTGCGCGCCTTCCAGGCCGCCGAGGTCGCCAAGCTGCTCGGGGTGAAGAGCGGCTATCTGCGCAACCTGTCGCTGGAAGGGAAGGGGCCGGCCCCGAGCGTCACCAGCAGCGGCCGCCGGTCCTATTCGGCCGAGCAGCTGCAGGAATTGCGCGCCTATCTGGATGAGACCGGTCGCGCCAGCCGCCGGTACCGGCCCCACCGCCGGGGCAAGGAGCATATCCAGGTCATCGCCGTGGTGAACTTCAAGGGCGGCTCCGGCAAGACCACGACGACGGCGCATCTGGCGCAGCATCTGGCGCTGACCGGGCACCGCGTGCTGGCGGTCGACCTGGACCCGCAGGCCAGCCTGTCGGCGCTGCATGGCTTCCAGCCGGAATTTGACCTCGGCCCGAATGAAAGCCTCTATGCCGCGCTGCGCTATGACGACCAGCGCCGGCCGCTGCGCGACATCATCCGCCCGACCAACTTCCCCGGACTGGACATCGTCCCGGCCAATATCGAGCTGATGGAGTTCGAATATGACACGCCGCGGGTGCTGGCCACCCATGAAGGCGGTGCCACGGGGCAGGATTTCTTCGCGCGCCTCGACCAGGCGCTGGCGGCGGTGGCCGACGACTACGACGTGGTCGTCATCGATTGCCCGCCACAGCTGGGCTACCTGACCATGGCCGCGCTCTGCACGGCGACGGCGGTGCTGATCCCGGTGCATCCGCAGATGCTGGACGTCATGTCGATGTGCCAGTTCCTGCTGATGCTGGGTGATGTGATGACCCATCTGAAGAATGCCGGCGGCCAGCTGCGCTACGACTGGCTGCGCTATCTGGTGACCCGCTACGAGCCCAGCGACGGGCCACAGACGCAGATGGTGGGCTTCATGCGCAGCCTGTTCGGCACCCATGTGCTGACCCATCCGATGCTGAAGAGCGTTGCCATCTCGGATGCCGGCATCACCAAGCAGACCCTCTACGAAGTGGAGCGCCGGCTTTTCACCCCGGCTACCTATGACCGCGCGATGGAATGCCTGGATGCGGTGAATGGCGAGATCGAGCAGCTGGTCCATGCGGCCTGGGGGAGGGGCTGATGGCGCGGAAGAACCTGCTGGCAGGATTGACGGAGCCGAAGTTGACGGCCGTCAACTCGGAGGAGGCCCGGCCGGCCCGTGCCATGGCCATGCCCTTCGCCGGACGTGGCGCGGTCGGCGCCGTGACCCGCAGCATCGAGGACCTGGCTGCCAAGGCCAGCGCTGCGAGGGAGCTCGAGGCGCGGCTGACCTCCGGCCAGGTGATCGTCGCCCTCGACCCGGCGGTGATCGACGCCTCCTTCATGGCCGATCGCATGGCCCAGGATGACGGCGAATACCTGGCTCTGCGCGACAGCATCGCCCAGAGCGGCCAGGATTCGCCGATCCTGGTGCGCCCGCATCCCGGTGCCGAGGGCCGTTTCCAGGTCGCATTCGGCCATCGCCGACTGCGCGCCGCCCGCGACCTGGGGCAGAGCGTGCGCGCCGTGGTGCGGCCGCTGTCGGATCGCGAGCTGGTGCTGGCCCAGGGCCAGGAGAACAGCGCGCGGGCCAACCTGTCCTTCATCGAGCGCGCCCGCTTCGCCCATCGCCTCGAGCAGAATGGCTACGACCGCGAGACCATCATGCTGGCGCTGAGCGCCGACAAGACCACGGTCTCCCGCCTGATCACGGTGGTCGAGCGCATTCCCGCCGCCATCATCGACGCCATCGGCCCGGCGCCTGCCACAGGGCGCGACCGCTGGGTCGAACTGGCCAGCGGCATCCAGAGGAGCGGGGCAGGGGAGGCGGAAGCCCGGCTGGCCCAGCCGGGTTTCGCCGAGGCAACCTCGGACGAGCGCTTCCAGCGGGTCATGGCCGCGCTGGAGCCGGCACCGTCGCCGCCGCAGCCGGCGTCCGACCGGGCAGGGGACGGCGTCGAGCCCCGTCCCGAGACCGAGCGCGAGCCGCCGCAGTCCTGGACCCATTCCAGCGGCACCCGGGTGATGACGGTGTCCAGCGGGCGGCGGAACACGCTGCTGGCGCTGGACCGCCGGGCGGCGCCGGGCTTCGACGCCTATCTGCTGGACCGCATGGAAGAAATCTTCACCGACTTCCTGGCCAGCGACCGCCGGCCGGTGTCGCGCGGGCGCAAGGCGTCCTGACCACAGATGCGCCGGCCTGACGGGCTGGCGCTTTCCTCCGGGTGACATTCCGGCGCGTCCGTTCCGCGATGGGCCTGCATCACCCCCCCGGCGGATCGGTGCGGTCGCCAATGGCGCTTCCAAGCCGGTGCCAGAAGGACGGCCCGCAGAATCGACGCCCTTTCCTTAATCTGCTGGGCCTGACGGCCCGCATCGTCGCCGCCTCTGCCGGCCACCACCTGCTGACGGCCGCCGAGCTGCCCGCGCTGCTGGATACGGTGGATCGCAGCCGGGCCTGCGCCACGGCGCCGCCCGTCCCGGTGCCGGCGGCCCCCCGGCGGCATGCGCCGCACCGTGCCGATCCGCAGCCCGGTCACCGCCGACCACATCATCGGCCTGGAGGATGGCTGGCGCCTGGCGACCCTGCGCCGCCACCTGCGCGACGCCTTCGGCCTGACGCCGGGGCCGATGGCCAGCGCCGGGGCCTGCGGCCGATGATCCGATAAGCACGCCGGGCTTTTGGCGCGGCAGGTCGGAGACGCCGCGGGAGATGGGCCTGGGCTGGCGGGCCTCTCGGCGGCGCAGTCTGCGCAAGGCGGAGGCCAGGGAAGGGGACCTCGAAAGCAGAGGCCGCGCACCAATCAAGGCATCTGGCCTTTGACGTGCTGAAGGCCTGATAATAAAAGGTTATCGTGTCCAGGCGCTGGGCGTCGGGTTGAAGAACAGCACGCTTGGGACGGTGCTGGCGGAGGAGGCGACGGCAGCCGCAAGGCGGGCTTTTCCTCGCGCGGCCTTAGCACCTTACGGAACTTTACGGCTTCCATGGTCTTGCGGCTGCGCAGGCGCTCCAGGTTCGTATCTTGGCCTCGAGCTCGCGGACGCGGCTCGCAGCGGCTACGTCGCCGTTCGTCTGAGCCGCCGCCAAGCCGCCCTCGGCCATGCGACGCCTCCACCCAAGCAGCAGGCTGGAAGAGACGGCGTGCAATCGGTCGACTGCCGGAATCGTCATGCCAGGTGAATAGTCTCCTCGACCAACCGGACCTTCACGTCGGCATTGTGGCGCCTGTGGCGCGCCACCTATCCGGTCGAACTGGGGAGCGCTCCTGGGGATTTATCGCGGACCGACTGCTCAGGGCGCACGAACGTGTCACACGCACTCGCCACCACCAATACGACGGCGCAAGGCTAGGTCCTTGCTTTGGTGAGATACTACCGGCATTGCTTCAAGGAGAATAGTGCAGGCGAAAACCGGGTTGGGCACCTTGTCGAAAACACTGTGTACGAAAAGCGTAGGTCACGGCGCTCCGACCAGATGGCAGCCCGCCGGCATTGGACGAGGCCAACTGCTCGTCGCAGGGTTGAGGCATGGAACGCGATGACTATTGCCGCTGACATTGCCGCAAGCAGCGATGGGGGGTACCCGCTACAGCTTATCCACACCACTACAGTCGATGTCTTTCGAACCATCTGCACGACGGGACAGTTGGTTCCACAGATGTGCGACGTGATGGAGGCGAAGCTGACCTATTTCTTCTACGGCCGCCCGGCTTACAGACCTGGCCCCGTCCAGGTCAACAACAGAAACAGGGATAAACGGCCCGTAGTGATGCTCTTCTCAAAAGAAAAGATTCCAAAATGCGCACAGATTTACCCATGTGACACAGGCGCCCATCGCCGAGGCATGTACGAGCCACACTTGGCAGATGTGCCCTTTGCTGATTTGGATTGCGCCTCTGTCGCACAGGCTGAACGGCGCATTGTGGCCCGCTACTTCGGCTCAAACCCTGAATATTTCTATGGGGAACCTCTACAAAAACTTTCACCGGAGCCCGCTTCGGCCGTCGCGCGCGCCTTTCATGCTCTCCTGCGCTCGGAACGCGAGGGGGAATGCGACGACCGGCTCCTCAGCATAGAAATGATCGGCGCAGATGCCTTCGCGCTTCACGAAGCAGCGTCGCACTTGGTGTTTCCGGACTTCCTGCAAGCCGACAAGGACGTGGCGGCCGTGCTGGAGGGTTGGTCCAAACAGGGCGTGGAACTCGTGCCCTACAGGCCGCAGGGTTTGACGAGCGCGGGGCGGACGGTGGAGCAGCTTTTTCCACGCGTCGGCGAGCTGCAAGGGCTCTGAGAATGCAAACTGTGGACGACCCGGCCCCTACATATCGGATGAACGGCAGCATCAATCTACGAGGGGACACGCCTGCCATCTGCGTCCCGACGTTCGGAAGGCGAGGGGACAACCGAGGCATGTACACGCAGTGCATCGGGCTGGACCACTCGGTCCTCTCCTTCGAAATCCTGGGTGCGGACAACTACCCCGATTTGGAAATAGGAAAAGTCTTCCGCAATAATCTTTCGTTGGGAAGCCCTGCAGTTTACCACATCACGTTCGACCGCGAAAATAAGTCGGAGGACTTGCTCGGCCCGCACAGCGAGGTGAGACCGTCTCTCTTAAAGAATAGATGGCGCGTGGACGCCACGGCGAATCCTTTCGAAAGGTTGGATTTTGCCCAGCTTGCCAATTACAGTGATTGGTTCACCTACGAGGCGGGCTTGTGCGAGGGCGCCTTCAAGGAACGCAAGAAGCTTCTGTACTGGCTTGAGGTCACCCTCCTGCTCTCGCGCGCCGGCTACGTGCTCGACGTCATCGCCATGGGAAGGGGCGTGCCCCGGCCGCTTCGGAGGAGGATCGCGGCGAACGTGCGTATGAAGGCCGACAAGCCTGTCCCACACATTGCCAATCGCTCCTATCTTCAATCTATCTCGCCGAAGCTGCGATCCAAGGACTTCGATACCGCCGAGGAGTACTTGAGCGGGGATGTGGCGGCAGTTTACGCCCTACGACGCCTCAACGAACTGCGAGGGTACGAAATGAAGGAGCCTTCCCCTCCGTCGCTGCCCTTGGGCCAGCCCGGATCGACGCCGCCCCGAAGCCCGTCGAACGAGCGGATTGCTGCACGCTGGACGAAGAAGCTCAGCGCCTCAGATGCCCAACGCAAGCCGTCCGGCAACGAGCGCGGTAGCATTACCCTCGTTAAGGCGGGGCATCCCATCGATTGGAGGACCTACTTCCGAAAGGAGTTTTTTGCGGACGTCGAGTGGGTGCTGGGGTGGACGAGGACACGAAAGAGGAGGGAGGCCGCCACCGTCCGCTTTGACACGACGGTCTTCGGGAACAAGCTTGGCGAGCTCAGCATTTCCGTGACCTACGAGCCCCACCGAGAATCTGGCCAGGACAACTATACCTCGCTTCTTCACCTGGGTCCGCTCGCGCCGTACTTCGAGCGGCACGACATGACGGGGCGGCAGCTCACCATGGAGCGCCGTGCCGACGGAAGTTTCGCGTTGTCGATCCAGTAACGGCGGGGCTACCGATTTTCACCGTCAGATCGACGTGGTCACGGAGCGGATCACATCGGCCTCCGCTTCCGACAGCCCGAAGAGAGACGACACACGCGTCTTGACGTGCTCGCGCAACCCTGCCGCGTGACGCTCCTGCAGAATCCGCTGATGTGGCGTGCGCACGGCGGCCGCCGCGCCGTTCCGGCGATAATGTCTCGCACAAGGCCTTCGATCTCAGTTCGTTCGGCGTCACCGGCGGCCGGAACTGGAAGGCGTTCGATGAGCTGCTTTCCGTGGAAGTAGTAGCCACCGCGGGTGTGTTGCACTGGTCGGCTTGGCGATCTGCCGGAGGTAGGATGGTAGGGGACGATGCCCTGCCATCCTCGAGGGGAGCCGAGCTTGCCTTTCAAGGCAAATGCCGACAGCCGCTATCGCATTCTGAAGCAGCGGTTCCGGGTGACGAACTGGGCGAAATACGACGCTGCTCTGCGCGGGCGCGGTAGTTTGATGATCTGGTTCACGGACGCGGCGATCGCGGCATGGAAGGCAAAACCCCGGACCACGCGTGGCGGGCAGCCGCGTTACTCTGCCCTGGCGATCACCACGGCCCTGACCTTGCACACGGTGTTCCGCCTGGCTCTCCGCCAGACCGAGGGCCTGATCAGCTCCATCATCGCCCTGCTCGGTCTTGATCTGGCCGTGCCGGACCACTCCACGCTCAGTCGCCGGGCCGGGACCCTCGAGATGCCGCGGCCTGACCCTGGCGGCCGCCCCGTGGACCTACTGGTGGACAGCACGGGTCTGCAGCTGTGCGGGCCTGACGAGTGGCTGGTCGAGAAGCACGGGAGCAGGACGCGCCGGTCGTGGCGCAAGCTGCACATCGGCGTGGAAGCCGACACCGGGCAGATCATGGCGGCCACGCTAACCACGAGCGATGTGGACGACGCCTCGCAGGTTAGGCCTTTGCTGGACCAGGTTGCGGACCCGATCGTCTCGTTCACGGCCGATGGCGCCTACGACCAGCACGCCGTCTACTGTGAGGTAGCGGCGCGGCATGCCGCAGCTATCGTCATCGTTCCACCCCGCTCCAGCGCGGTGCCGAGCGCCACAGCCGAGACGGCGCCAACCCAGCGGGACCAACATCTTCGGACCATCGCGGAGCGTGGGCGCATGGGCTGGCAGAAGGTCTCGGGCTACAACTGGCATGCCCTGGTCGAGGCAGACATCGCGCGCTTCAAGCGGGTCATTGGCGGCGCACTGCGATCGCGCACGGACGCACGCCGCGCGACAGAAGTGGCCATCGGTGTTGGTGCGCTGAACCGCATGCTCGAGCTCGGACGGCCGGAGTATGTCCGGCTCGCGTGATCCCGGACCCGCCACTGACTGACTACGCCTCCAACCTGTTCCGTGCAACGCAGCCCATCTTCAGAGAAAACCACAGGGCGAAGTCGTTATCCTGCGACTTCGCATGCGTCATGAAGACTGTCCACCGGCCCGGGTCAGCGGCGCGCACCAATGCGGAGAATGTCATCTATGTGGGCACCGGGACCGCGCGGGCGAGAGCGACGTCTTCCGGCAAAAGCCCGAACAGGGTCGAGACGCGAGCCTCGACCTGCTCACGCAGCGCCGCCGCGTGGCGCTCGTGCAGAACCCGCTGGTGCGGGGTCCGCGCTGCCCTGACCGCGTCGTTGGCCGCGATCAGCCCGCGGACGAGCTCCTCGATCTCATCACGCTCAGCGTCGTCCGCCGCTGGCACCGGCAGGCGCTCGATGAACTGCTTGCCGTGAGAGTAGTAGCCGCCGCGGAAGGTGCTTGTGTTCGTCCGGACCATGGCCTCGCAGAGCGGGTGGTGCATGACCGCGAGGAGGAAGGCGTTGCTCTCCCGCGCGCCGGGCCGAGGCCGAATCATGTAGTATGGCCCGTTGCCGCCGCCCGTGACCGTGATGTTGTCTTCATCGTAGGCATAGCGGGCCTCGAGCGACAGGATGGGCAGGATGATCTTCGGGCTGTCGAACTTCGTCAGGCTCTGCGACCGGCCGAACTGGTAGAACTGGCGCGTGCCCTCCGTGCCGCCAGTAACGCTACGCCGCTCCAGCTCTGTGCGGCGCGCCAACAGGTAGGCCCAGCACCCGGGGAAGCGACGCTCCATTTCTTCGGGCTGGATCAGCCGCGCGTCGGTTCGCCTCGGCCCCTTCACCAGCTCGTAGGGGAAGATCATCCAGTGGTTCGCCTCGGCGCGACTGTAAGGGAAGAGCTGCGCGTCGAGCATGCACGGCCGCAGGACGCCGCGCTCGATCGGCCAGTCCCGCCCGCCCCACCGCAGCGTCACCGCCTCCTCGGCTTCTGCTGCTGCCTTGAAGATATAGACCCCGTCCGCGCTCGTCTGAACGCCGACGAAGATCTCAGCGACCTGGCCGAGCTCGGCCAGGCACGCTCCTCGGATACGCGCAAAG
>NZ_MLCO01000274.1 GCF_001982615.1 Teichococcus deserti
CTCTACACCCCCCCCGCCGGCCCGCCCGGCCCCGGCGGGCTGGAGGTGGAGGGCCTGGTCACGACCGCCTTCCCCGGCCGCGGCCTGGACCTGTCGATCCGCCCCGGCGAGATCGTGGGCCTCGCCGGGCTGGTCGGCGCCGGCCGCACCTCGCTGGCCCGCGCGCTGTTCGGCATCGACCCGCCCCTGGCCGGCGAGGTGCGGCTCGACGGCCGCCGCCTGGCGATCCGCTGGCCCGGCGACGCGGTGGCCGGCGGGATCTACCTGGTGCCGGAGGACCGCAAAAAGGACGGGCTGGTCCTCGACATGCCGATCGCCGAGAACATCACCCTGGCCAGCGCGTCGCACTATGCCCATGGCGGGCTGATCGACACCGCCGCCGAGGCCCGGGCGGCCGAGGCGCAGCGGGCCAGCTTGCGCATCAAGACGCCGGACTGCCAGGTGCGGGCGGGCACGCTGTCGGGCGGCAACCAGCAGAAGGTGGTGCTGGGCAAGTGGCTCAGCATGGCGCCGAAGGTCATCCTGTTCGACGAGCCCACCCGCGGCATCGATGTCGGCGCGAAAGGCGAGATCTACGCGCTGATGCGGGCGCTGTCGGATCGCGGCGTCGCCATCCTGATGATCTCCTCCGACATGGAGGAGGTCTTAGGCGTCAGCGACCGCATCCTGGTGATGCATGAAGGCCGCATCAGCGGCGGGCTGGACCGCGACGCCTTCAGCGAGCAGGCGGTGCTGCGGCTGGCCATCGGCCATGAGATGGAGCGCGCATGAGCAAGAAGGAACTCGGCCTGGCCGTGCTGCTGATCGTCATCGGCGGCATCACCGCGGCGCTGAACCCGCTGTTCCTCTCCGGGGTCAACCTGCTGAACATGGCCAATCTGATCGGCCTCTTCGGCATCTTCGCCATCGGCCAGGGGCTGATCATCATCACCGGCGGCATCGATCTGTCCGTCGGCTCGATGTTCGCGCTGCTGGGCGTGGTGCTGGTCGACCTTCTCGTGAACTTCGAGCTGGCCTGGCCGCTGGCGGTGCTGGCGGTGATCGGGCTGGGATTGCTGCTCGGCCTGCTGCACGGGCTGCTGGTGACGCGGATCCGGCTGCAGCCCTTCGTCGTCACGCTGTGCGGGCTGCTGATCTATCGCGGCATCGCCCGCTACTACACCGAGGATTCGACCAGCGGCTTCGGCTATGCCGGCGACATCGACACCATCACCTGGCTGGCCTCGGGCCGCAGCTTCGGCATCCCGCATCCCTTCATCATCATGCTGCTGGTCGCCGGCATCATGGCGGTGGTGCTGCACCGGACCGTCTTCGGCCGGTATCTCTACGCGGTCGGCCGCAACGAGGAAGCCGCGCGGCATTCCGGCATCGACACCAACAAGGTGATCACCGGTGCCTATCTGCTGGGCGGCGCGCTGGCCGGGCTGTCGGGGGTGCTGCTGGTCTTCTACACCTCCTCGGTCTCGCCATCCTCCTTCGGCAATTTCTACGAGCTCTACGCCATCGCCGCCGCCGTGCTGGGCGGCTGCTCGCTGCGCGGCGGCGAGGGCAGCATCCTGGGCATCGTGCTCGGCACCGTGCTGCTGCAGATCCTGCAGAACCTGGTGAACATCCTGGGCATCCCCTCCTCGCTGAACTTCGCGGTGATGGGCGGCGTCATCCTGCTCGGCGTCATCGCCGACCAGCAGCTGGGCCAGCGCAAGCAGCGCATCCAGCTCAGCCGGGCGCAGGGGACGGCGGCGGCGCCGGCGGAATAGCCCCCGGCCGTCGCCTGTCAGAGCAGGCGGCATTCCAGCTTCAGCGCTTGCAGGAACTGCGCCGGGCCGGGCGCGCCGGCGCCGGGGCTGGGGATCTGGATGGTCGCCATGATCAGCTTGGCCTGGCTCCCCGCGGTCAGGGTGAAGCCGGGCTGCACCCTGGCGAAGCTGATCTTGCCGATCGGCGTGATGTCCAGCACCCGCACCCCGAGGCGCTGGCCGCCGGCATGCCGGTTCTGGAACAGCACGTGGTACTCGACCTGGGCGCCGCCGCGGGCGCCCGGCACGAGGTTGGTATAGGCGCTGTTGGCCACCAGGCTGCCGTCGCAGAACTGCGCCTGCTGCGCCGCGGCGGGGTTCAGGCCCAGGGCAACGGCGAGGGCGACGGCAAGGCCGGTCAGGGGAGGCAGGCGGGACATGGTGGAGCGTCTCCGACGGGGCGATGGCGGCATGGTGCCGCGCCGCCCGACGTACCGCCATGCCGTGTTTCCTATCGCGCCGATAGGGCAGCCCCATCGGCGCGATGCGGCCTACCGCCCCAGATGCCGGTCGAAGAAGCCGGCGATCTCCAAGAAGGCCTCCTGCACCTCGGGGATGCGGTCGTCGCGGTAGAACTGCGCATGCGACTGCCCCTCATAGACCTGCAGCGAGGCCTCCACCCCGGCCTGGCGCAGCGCGCGGTGCATGCGCGCCGTGTTGCTCAGCAGCAGGTCGCGGGTGCCGGTGGTCAGGATGGTCGGCGGGAAGCCGCGCACATCGCCATAGACCGGCGACAGCAGCGGGTCGGCCAGGTCGTGCCCATTGGCGTAGAAGCGGGTCGCCGCGTCGCAGAAGCCGTCCGGCGAGACCAGGACATTGTCCACCATGGCATTGGTCTGGAAGCTGTCGCCCTGCTTCGTCACATCGGCCATCGGCGTGCCGGGGGCGATGGCGCCGGGCATGGGCAGGCCCTCGGCCTTGGCACGCAACATCATCGACAGCGTCAGCGCGCCGCCGGCCGAGCTGCCGAAGACCGCGAGGTTCGCCGGCGGCACCATCCGCGTCGCCGCCTTGTAGACGGTGACCGCATCGTCCAGCGCCGCCGGGAAATAGGCCTCGGGCGGCATGCGGTAGTCGACGGCGATGACCTTCATCCGGGCGAAGCCGGCCAGGAACATCGCCTCGGGCAGCGCCGCCTCGCGCGGGTTCAGCACGTAGCAGCCGCCATGCACATGCACCGCCAGACGGTTCCGATTGGCTTCGGGGATCTCGGCCGGGGTGATGGTGTAGGCGCGGACGCCGTCGATGGTGGTGGGCTCGATGGCCAGCTTCAGGCGGCCCGCGATGGCCTGGACCAACGGCGCCGCGGTGGCGGCGGTGCCGTCGGACAGCTGGCGCCAGCCCTCCGGCGTGGTCGGCGGCTTGTCCCAGTTGGTGCGCAGCGGCTGGGCGATGATCGCCTGCATGGCCGGGCTGACCGTGCCGGGGACCGGCAGGCTCTTGGCCGGGGCCTCGCGCGGGGCGAGCGGCGCCTGCGCCTGGACAGGGGACACGATCAGCCAGGCCGCGGCAGCCGGCGCAGCCAGGCGAAGCAGATGGGCTCTCATGGACAAGATTCCTCCCGCGGGCCTGTGCCCGGCCCTGCGGGGAAAGGTTCGATCTTTTGCCGGTCGTTGCGCCAGGAAAAAGCGGCTCCCTGCGTCAGGGCCGGGCTGCCGGCGGCGCCGCGCGGCCAGGATCCTGACGTATTCGTCGCTCAGCGGGTGGTCCTTCGTCCTCGTGGACAGTTCGACGAGCCGGTCGCGCATCAGCGCAGCGTCACGCTGCGGCGCGGTCTGCGCGATCAGAGGGCTCGGACCGTCGCGCCCTGATCCCCAGGGCCGACGTCCATGGAGGCCAGCGATGACGCCCCTGCCGGAAGCAGGACGGCGGAATCCCTTGGCCTCAGCCCGCCGGCAGGAAGCTGCCGCGCGGCACCAGCTCCGCCGGCAGCCGCAGCGCGCGGGCCGGCTGCGGGTCGCCTTCCAGCCGCGCCTGCAGGATCTCGATGGTGGCCGCGATCATCGCCGCCACCGGCTGGCGCAGCGTCGTCAGCGCATAGCCCGGCCAGCCCGCCATCGGGATGTCGTCGAAGCCCAGCACCGCGACATCCTGCGGCACCCGCCGCCCGGCCGCGTGACGCAGCGCGTCCATGCCGCCCAGCGCCAGGATGTCGTTGGCGAAGAAGATGCCGTCGGCGCCGCCCGCCTGCAGCGCCGCCCGATGCCCGGCCTCGTAGGAAAAGTCGCCGGCCGCAATGCGCCGCGGCGCGCGCAGCCCCCGCGCCGCGAAGGCCGACAGAAAACCGCGCTCGCGTTCCTGGCTGGTCGAGGTGTCGGGGCGGCCGGCCACGAAGACCAGCTCCTGCCGGCCGGCCTCCAGCAGCGCCTCGGCCGCCAGGCGGGCACCGCCAGCATTGTCGCAGGCGACGCTGTCCAGCGGCGTGGGGCCGGAGGCGGTGCGGTTGAACAGCACCGCCGCCCGCCCGTCGCCCAGCCAGTGCGCAGCACCCGCCGAGGACAGGCTGGCCGAGGTGAGCACCACCGCATCCACCTGGTACTGCCGCAGCCGCGGCAGGCAGGCATCGGCCTGCTGGCCGGGGGGAACGGTCAGCAGCAGCGCCTCGAAGCCGGCGGCCTGCAGCGCCAGCGTCATCTGCTCCAGCACCGCCGGGTAGAAGGGGTTCTGCAGCTCGCCCATCACCAGGCCGACGATGCGGCTGCGACGGCGGGTGAGCGCGGCGGCGATGCCGTTCGGGCGGTAGTTCGCCGCCGCCGCCGCCTCCAGGATCCGCGCCCGCATCGCCGGTGCCACCGAGGCGGCCGGGTCGAAGGCGCGGCTGACCATGGACTGGGAAACGCCGAGCTGCCGCGCCAGGTCGCGCGCGGTCACGGCGCTTCCCATGGCCATCTCAGGCGTTCTTGCCGCCGTAGCGGCGCACGCGGATATCCGCCTGGGCCTGGTGGCCGGCGAAGTTCTCGATGGCGCAGAGGCGCGAGCAGTATTCGCCGACCATGGCGCTGGCCTCCGGCTTCACCTCCTGCCAGGTGCAGGTCTTGATGAACTTGCCGACCCAGAGCCCGCCGGTGTAGCGGGCGGCCTTCTTGGTGGGGAGCGTATGGTTGGTGCCGATCACCTTGTCCCCATAGGCCACATTGGTCTCCGGGCCCAGGAACAGCGCGCCGTAGTTGCGCATGTTGTCGCGGAACCAGCGCGGGTCGCGGGTCATCACCTGGACATGCTCGGAGGCGATGTCGTCGGCGACCTGCAGCAGCTCCTCGTCGGTGTCGCAGAGGATGACCTGGCCATGGTCGCGCCAAGCGACCGAGGCGACGTCGGCGGTCGGCAGCGTCTTCAGCTGGCGCTGGATCTCTTCCTCGATCCCCTCGGCGATCTTCTTGGAGGTGGTCAGCAGCACCGCCGGCGAGGTCGGGCCGTGCTCGGCCTGGCCCAGCAGGTCGGTGGCGCAGATCTCCACGTCGGAAGTGTCGTCGGCGATGATCAGCGTCTCGGTGGGGCCGGCGAAGAGGTCGATGCCGACGCGGCCATAGAGCTGGCGCTTGGCCTCGGCGACGAAGGCATTGCCGGGGCCGACCAGCATGTCGACCGGCTTGATCGTCTCGGTGCCGATCGCCATCGCCGCCACCGCCTGGATGCCGCCCAGCAGATAGATCTCATCGGCGCCAGCCAGGTGCATGGCGGCGACGGTGGCGGCAGGCGCCACGCCGTTCAGCGGCGGGGTGCAGGCTATGACCCGCGGCACGCCGGCGACCTTGGCGGTGAGCACCGACATGTGGGCGCTGGCCACCATCGGGTAGCGGCCGCCGGGGATGTAGCAGCCGACGCTCTCGACCGGGATGTGCTTGTGGCCCAGCGTCACGCCCGGCAGGGTCTCGACCTCGACATCCTGCATCGAGGCGCGCTGCACCTCGGCGAAGCGGCGGATCTGGGTCTGGGCGAACTTGATGTCCTCGATCACCTGGGCCGGCAGGCTGTCGACCAGCTCCTGGATCTGGGCGGCGGACAGGCGGAAGCTCTCCGGCGACCACTTGTCGAATTTCTGCGACAGCTCGCGGACGGCGGCGTCGCCGCGGGCCTCGACATCGGCCAGCAGCCCCTCGACGGTCTGGCGGACCTTGCGGTCGTATTCGGCGGTCTCGGCCGCCTCGGCGCCCTTTTTCAGATAGCGGATCATGGCGTGTCTCCCTCTTGGCGCGGGGAGGCTGCGCCTGCTTGCATACGGATGCAAGGGCTTTTGCATCCGTATGCAATCACAGCACGATTACTCGGCTGTCCAGCCGCCATCGACCATCAGCGCGCTGCCGGTCATCAGCGCCGAGGCATCCGAGGCCAGGAAGACCACCGCCCCCATCAGATCCTCGACCTGGCCGACCCGGCCCAGCTTGATCTTGCCCAGCACCCAGTCGCGGAAGGCCGCATCCTCGAAGAAGGGGCGGGTCAGCGGCGTCTCGATGAAGGTCGGGCAGAGCGTGTTAACCCGGATGCGATGCGGGCCGAGCTCGATCGCCATGGCCTTGGTCATACCCTCCATGGCGTGCTTGCTGGCGCAGTAGACGCTGCGCCGCGGCCCGCCGACATGGCCCATCTGCGACGACAGCTGGATGATCGAGCCGCCCTGCCCCGCCGCCACCAGCCGCCGCGCCACCGCCTGGGCGATGAAGAAGGCGCCGCGCACGTTCAGCGCCATGACGGCGTCGTAGTCCTCGGGCGCGACCTCGAGGAAGGGCGCCGGGCGGTTGGTGCCGGCATTGTTGACCAGGATGTCGAAGGGCGGGCGGGTGGACAGCGCCTCGGCCACCGCCGCCGGGTCGCTGGCGTCCAGCGGCAGGGCCTCGGCGCTGCCGCCGGCCTTGCGGATGGCGCCCGCGGCGGCCTCGATCTCGGCCGTGCCGCGGGCGGCCAGCGCCACATGCGCGCCGGCCTCGGCAAGCGCCGCGGCGGCGGCCAGGCCGATGCCGCGCCCGGCGCCGGTCACCAGCGCCCGGCGGCCGTCGAGGCGCATCGAGGGGGTCTTGGGCAGCTGCATGGTCACGTTCTCCCGTTTCGGTTGTGCCGCCAGTATGCCCGGATGCGGGCTTCCGGCTACCGGCGGGCTTCGCGCGGGTCGCGTTCGCCTTGTGGTTGCAGGCGGTGCGGGGCCTGCGGGAAACCTCGCCAAAACCTTGAAATCTCAAAAATATTGCAGAATTAGGCCGTGTCTTTCGGCGTTTCGGGCACCTTGTTTCTCTTTTTTTTAAACAATGTCTCCATTCTTAATACGTTTCAAAAGCGAAAAACCTTTCCTGATTTCGCGCATAGGTGGTAGGAAATGCGCGTCCAGATTGTGGGGAACCAAGAGATGCGCGTACTTCTGGTTGAAGACGATCTCACCACCGCGCGCGGCATTTCGATGATGCTGAAGGCATCCTCGATGATCGCCGACACCGCCGGAACGGGCGAAGAAGCGCTCGAGCTCGCCGGCCTCTATGATTACGACATCATCATCCTCGACATCATGCTGCCGGATATGGAGGGGTATGAGGTGGTGCGGCGGCTGCGCGGCAACCGGGTCGAAACCCCTGTGCTGGTGCTGTCGGGCCTGTCGCGGCCGCAGGCCAAGGTGAAGGCCTTCGGCATGGGCGCCGACGACTTCATCACCAAGCCTTTCGACCAGCAGGAGCTGATGGCGCGGCTGCAGGCCATCATCCGCCGCGCCAAGGGCTTCAGCCAGCCAACCCTGTCGGTGGGCTCGCTGACGCTGAACCTGGGCTCGCGCGACGTCCGCGTCGCCGACCGCGAGGTGCATCTGACCGGCAAGGAATACGCCATCCTGGAGTTGCTGACGCTCCGCAAGGGCCTGGTCCTGACCAAGGAGGTGTTCCTCAATCACCTCTATGGCGGCATCGACGAGCCCGAGGCGAAGATCATCGATGTCTTCATCTGCAAGCTGCGCAAGAAGCTGGCCCAGGCCGGGGCCGGCGACCTGATCGGCACCGTCTGGGGCCGCGGCTATGTGCTGCGCGACCCGGCCAATCTCGGCGCCCGTTTCCCGGTGGCCGACATGCCGCCGGCCCCCGCGCCGAACCAGCCGCAGGTCGCGGCCTGAGCCGGAACACCCCGCCCTGGTCGCATCCAGGGCGGGGCGCCCGCTTGCAGGAGGCCTGGCTCACAGCAGGCTGCGGTTCTCCGCCAGGCCATAGGCGCCGCGCTCGCCGGTGACGGGGACCAGCCGCTCGGTCAGGCCCAGCACCGTCTCGGCGCCGCCGAGATAGAGCACCCCATCCGGCGCCAGCTGCGCCGCCAGGGCGTTCATCACCTTGCCCTTGGTCGGCGGATCGAAATAGATCAGCACATTGCGGCAGAAGATGACGTCGAAGCGGCCCAGCGCCTTGTGGTCGCCCAGCAGGTTGCGCTCCTCGAAGCGGGCCATGCCGCGCAGGTCCGGCGAGACGCGCCACTTGCCGCTTTCCTGCCGGAAGTATTTGACCAGCATCTGCACCGGCAAGCCGCGCTGCACCTCGAACTGGGTGAAGACGCCGTCGCGGGCGCGGTCCACCACCTCCCGCGACAGGTCGCTGCCGAAGATCTCGGCATCCTTGATGCCCAGCTCGCGCAGCACCATCGCGATGGAATAGGCCTCCTGCCCGGTCGAGCAGGCGGCCGACCAGATGCGCAGCCGGTGCCCGGGCGGTCGCGCGCCCTGCAGCTTCGGCAGCAGCCGCTTCAGATGCTCGAAAGGCTTGCCGTCGCGGAAGAAGCTGCTTTCGTTGGTGGTCAGCGCCTCGGTGACGGTGCGCGCCAGCGCCTCGGCCCGGGCGTCGCGCAGGCGGATGGCCAGCGCGTCCATGTTGACGATCCCCTCCTGCTTCAGGATGGGCGCCAGCCGCGTGTCCAGCATGTATTCCTTGTCCGGCGTCAGCACGATGCCGGAGCGCGCCTTCACCAGCGCCGCGATCGAGGCGAAGCTATCCGCGTTCATGCCATTCCTCCGGCGGTCAGGCCCGCCGCGCCGAATTGCGTCAAGACCTTCTCCGCCAGTTGCTCGGGCGGCAGCAGCATCTGGGCGAGGCCGGCCTTGGCCACCGCCCCGGGCATGCCCCAGACGACGCTCGAAGCTTCGTCCTGGGCGAAGACCGTGCCCCCCGCCGCCGCCACCGCCTTGCAGCCCAGCATGCCGTCCTGGCCCATGCCGGTCAGGATCACCGCCAGCACGCGCCCCTCGCAGGCGGCGACCACGCTGCGCAGCATCGGATCCACCGCGGGTCGGCAGAAATTCTCCGGCGGATCGGCGGTCAGCCGCGCCGTCAGCGCGCCGCCCGCATTCTCCACCAGCAGGTGCCGGTCACCCGGCGCGACATAGATCCGGCCGGGCTGCAGCGGCGCCTTGTCGGTCGCCTCCGCCGCCGGCGGGCCGCCGAGCCGGGACAGATGGTCGGCCAGCATGGCCGTGAAGCCGGCCGGCATGTGCTGCACCACCACGATCGGCACTGGCACCGGCGCGGTCAGCCGGCGGACGAAGGCGGCCAGCGCCTGCGGGCCGCCGGTGGAGGAGCCGATCGTCAGGATGCGCGGCCGCCGCGGCGGCCCGGCCGGGCGGGGCGCCAGGCTGGGTGCTGCCGGCGGCGGCGCCATCGGCGTCGCGGCCGGCAGCCCCACGCCCGGCAATCCACTGGGCAATCCACTGGGCAGTCCACTGGGCAATCCACCGGGCAATCCCGTTGGCAATCCCGCCGGCAGGCCGCGCACCGGCAGCGCCGGCGGCAGGCCGAGCGGCCCGACCTGGGCCGGCATCGTCGTCGTCACAGCCACCGGCGGCGGCACGGCCGGCGTCGCGGCCGCCGGCGGCGGAGCAGCGGCGGCAGCCGGCGGCCCGGCCGGGCGCGCCAGCGGACGCTGCGGCAGAACCGGCGGCGGCGGCACCGGACGGGGCGCAGCGCGCATCCGCGCCCAGCCCTTCACCTTGGCCAGCAGGTCGGCGCGGAAGGCGGCGTCGTTCATGCCGCCGCCGCCGGCCGCGCTGGGCTTGGGCACATAGTCGACGGCGCCGGCGCGCAGTGCGGCCATGGCGGTGCTGGCGCCGTGCTCGGTCATGGCGCTGGCCACGATCACCGCCAGCCCCGGCTGCAGCTTCAACAGCAGCGGCAGGGCGGTGATGCCGTCCATCACCGGCATCTCCAGATCCAGCAGCAGCACCTGCGGCCGGGCGACCGAGGGCATGGCCTGGATCGCCTCCAGCGCCTGCTGCCCGTCGCCGGCGCGGCCGATCACCTGGATCGCCGGATCGCTTTCCAGCAGCCTGGCATAGGCGGCGCGGACGGTGGCGCTGTCGTCGCACAGCATGACGCGCACCAGCGGCCCGGTCGGCGCCAGCGCCGCCGCCGCCGCCGGAGACGCCGCCGGAGACGCCACGGGAGACCCCGCCGGAGAGGTCCCGGCCGCCGCCGGCAGGCTGCCCGCACCCGCGCCCTCCGGCGCCAGCGTCGCCGCCCCCGCCGTGCCGGTGGCCCCGGCCGCGGCGGGGGTCGCCCGGCCCGGCAGCGGCAGGGTCACGGCTCGGCTTCTTCGGCGACCAGGCCCAGCTGCACCAGCTTGCCGGTCAGGATCGCGTCGTCGAAAGGCTTCATGATGTATTCCTGCGCGCCGGCGCCGAGGGCGGTGACGATGCGGTCGAACTCGCTCTCCGTCGTGCAGAGCATGATCACCGGCTCGTCCGGGCCGAATTCGGCGCGCGCCGCCTTGAGGAATTCCAGCCCGTCCATCACCGGCATGTTCCAGTCCAGCAGCACCAGCTTCGGCAGGCTGGCGCGGCAGGATTCCAGCGCCTGCTGCCCGTCCTCGGCCTCGCTGACCTGGAAGGCATGGCGCTCCAGGATGCGGCGCGCCGCCTTGCGCACCACGCGGCTGTCATCGACCACCAGGCAGGTCTGCGGGGCCTCCATCACCATCCCTCCTTCACCCGATCGCCAGGATGCGATCGACATCGAGCACGATCAGCAGCCGGTCGTCCTGGCGGTGCACCCCGCGCGACACCTCGCGCCAGACCGGGTCCAGGGTCGGCGGATTGCCGGCGAAGCCGTCGCCAGGCAGCGGCACCACCTCCCCCACCGCGTCGGAGAGCAGGCTGTAGAGCTCGCCCGCCTGCTCGACGACGACGCTCATCGGCGGGCCGGCCTTGGGGTTGCGCTCCGGCAGGCCGAGGCGCCGGCGCAGGTCGATGGCGGTGACGATGCGGCCGCGCAGATTGAGGCTGCCCGCCACCTCGCGCGGCGCCAGCGGCACCCGGGTGATCGATTGCGAGGCCAGGATGTCGCGCACCGCCAGCACCGGTACGCCGCACAGCTGCCCCGCCACCGTCAGCGTCAGGAACATTTCTGCAGCACTGTCGCCCAGGCCCACGGCCCGCGCCGCCACCGCGGCCGCCGCATTGCCCGCCTGGCCGCCGGATCCCGGCCGCGCCGCGCCGCCGGGCTGCATCTCGCTCTGCACTGGCTTCTCCTTTCTTGCTGCTACGGCCCTGGTTCCGACGGCATCGCGTCAGGCCATGGCCGGCGCTGGCAGATGCTGCTGCAGCGCCGCCAGCAGGGCATCGCGGTCGGATTTTCCGACATAGTCAGTGAAGCCGGCGGCGATGGCCTGGCGCACCTGCTCGGGCTCGACCCGGCCGGACAGCGCGATCATTGGCAGCGCCTGCCAGGGACCTTCGGCGCGCACCGCCCGCGCCAGGCCGATCCCGTCCAGATCGGGCATCTCGATGTCGGAGACGATGATATCGAACATCGCCCCCTGCTCGCGCAGCTGCAGCGCCTGGTTGCCGGTGTCGACCGCGACCACGTCGTAGCCGCAGGCGGTCAGGCCCGGTACCAGCAGGTGGCGGAAGAAGGCGCTGTCCTCGACCAGCAGCAGGCGGCGCACCAGCTGCGCCAGCGAGGGCGGGCGGAACCAGTCGTCGCCCGCCTGACGCAGCCACCAGGCGCAATCCATCACATCGGTCACCTTGCCGCCGATCACCGCGCTGCCCAGAAAGCCCGGCATCTCGCTGGGCCCCTCGATCAGCAGATGCGCCTCGACCACGTCGAGGATGCTGTCGACCATCAGCCCCATGGCGCGGTCGCGGTCGTTGAAGACCAGCACCGCCTGGCGCCGCCCGGGCTCCGGCGGCATCCAGCTGCCCGACATCGGCACCAGCGGCATCAGCTTGCCGCGATACTGCACCAGGGTCTTGCCGCCGGAATGCTCGATGCTCTCGACCGGAAGATCCTCGAGCCGTGCGACGAGCCCCAGCGGCACCGCCTTCGGCGTGTCGTCGCCGGCGCGGAACAGCAGCAGCGCCGTGCGCTCGGTGGAGCGCTGGCCGCGCAGCCCTTCCGGCCCGCGCGCCGCATCCTCGCTCGGCCCGTCGGCGCCGACGCCCGTCGCGCGCGCGATGCCATTGGGATCGAGGATCATGATGACGCTGCCATCGCCCAGGATGGTGTTGCCGCTGAACATGGTCACATGCCGCAGGATCGGCGCCACCGGCTTGACCACGATCTCCTCGGTGTCGAAGACCTTGTCGACGATGATGCCGAAGACATTGGCGCCGACCTGGGTGACCACGACGAAGCCTTCATCGGCCTTGCCCCCCTCCTGGCCAGCCGCCATCTCCAGCTGCAGCAGGTTGGACAGCGAGACCAGCGGCAGCAGCCGGTCGCGCAGCCGCATCACCGGCGTCGCATGGATCCGCTCGATCTGCGCGCCTTCGCTGCTGCCGCCGGCGCGCACCAGCTCGACCACGCCGATCTGCGGGATGGCGAAGCGCTCGCCGCCGGCTTCCACGATCAGCGCCGAGACGATGGCCAGGGTCAGCGGGATCTTGATGTAGAAGGTCGTGCCCTTCCCCTCGACCGAGCGCAGGTCGATGGTGCCGCCGATCTTCTCGACATTGGTCTTCACCACATCCATGCCGACGCCGCGACCGGAGACCGAGGTCACCGCCGCCGCCGTCGAGAAGCCGGCGCGGAAGATGAAGTGCTGCACCTCGCGCTCGCTCATGCCCGCGAGCTCGGCCTCGGTGGTCAGCCCCTGGCTCAGCACCTTGGCCTTGATCTTCTCGACCGAGAGGCCGCGGCCGTCATCGCCGATCTCGATGATGATATGGCCGCCCTCGTGATAGGCGTTCAGCAGGATGCGGCCGATCTCGGGCTTGCCGGCGGCGCGGCGCTGCTCGGGATTCTCGAGGCCGTGGTCGCCGCTGTTGCGCACCATATGCGTCAGCGGGTCCTTGATCAGCTCCAGCACCTGGCGGTCGAGCTCGGTCTCGGCGCCCTTCATCACCAGCTCGATCTTCTTGCCCAGCTCGTTGGCCAGGTCGCGGACGATGCGCGGCAGCTTCTGCCAGGCATTGCCGATCGGCTGCATGCGGGTCTTCATCACCCCCTCCTGCAGCTCGGAGGTGATATGCGACAGCCGCTGCAACGGCACGGTCAGCGCCGCGTCGCTGCGGGCGCGCACCAGCTGCAGCAGCTGGTTGCGGGTCAGCACCAGCTCGCTGACCAGGGTCATCAGGTCTTCCAGCACGTCGACGGCGACGCGGATGGTCTGCGGCGGCGCTGCGGCCGCGCCAGCGGCGGGGGCCGCCGCGCCACCGGCCGCAGGGGCCGCGCCGGCGGCGACGGCCGGGGCAGGCTCGGGCTCCTCCTTGGCCGCCGGCGCAGCAGCCGCGGCCGGCGGCGGTGCCACGGCCACCGGCTCGCTCGGCATGGCGTCGAAAGCGGCTTCGGCCGCGGCGGCGGAGGCCTCGGGCGAGGTGTCGGCGGCGGCGGCGGCGGCCGGCGTCGGTGCCGCGGCGGCCGCCGCCGATTCGCCCCGCCAGGCGGCGTCCAGCCGGGCGATCAGCGCGGTGTCGTCGCCGCCCGGCTCGCTGCCCGTCGCCTCCAGCCCGGAGACGATGCTCTTCAGGCAGTCCAGCGCCGAGAGGATCAGCGTGATCCCCTCCGGCGTCACCAGCAGCGAACCCTCGCGGTAGCGGCCCAGCACGTTCTCGGCCGCATGCGCCACCTTCTCCAGCCGCGACAGGCCGAGGAAGCCGCAGGTGCCCTTGATGGTGTGGACGTTGCGGAAGATCTCCGACAGCGTCGGCCGGTCGTCCGGCGCCTTCTCCAGCTTCAGCAGCGCCACGTCGAGCGCCGCCAGCCCCTCATTGGTCTCGGTCAGGAAGTCGGCGAGAAGGTCGTCCACGGCGTTCCCCGGCAATCGGCTTGAAGGCGGCAGCGTTGGATGGCGTCATCCGCAGCCTGGGGGCGCCGTGCCGAAGAAAGCGTAAAGCCCGCGGGGCAGTTGGTGGCTCCGTCTCAGCTCCGGCCGGATTCGTTGCTTCCCGAGTCGGCGGGTGCCGACTCGACCGGCACCAGCAGCAGCGCCGCCGCCGCCTCCGTCCCCGCCGTCCCCGGCTCCAGCCGCGCCGCCCAGCCGGCCAGCCCCGCCAGCCGCAGCAGCATCCGCCCCAGCACCTCGCGCGGACCGCCGGGGCCGTCGCCCTCCAGCACCGGCGCCAGGCTGGCAGGCCAGGCCGCCAGCCGCCCGACCGGGCGCAGCCGCAGCCCGGCCTCCCAGCCGCCATCCGGCGCGGTCGCCCGCACCGTGCCGCCGCGCGGCAGCGCCTCCCCCGCCAGCATGGCGGCAACCAGCAGCAGCTGCGCCACCGGCGCCGGCAGCGCCGCCCCGGCCGGCAGGGCCGACAGGTCCAGCGTGGCGCGGCCGCCGGCCAGCATCCCCTCCAGCAGGCTGCCCACCTCCGACAGGGCCAGCGGCCCGGTCCCCGCCCCGCAGGCGGCGCGCCAGAATTTCAGCCGCCGGCGCAGCTCGGCGGCGGCGTCGCGCGCCAGCTCCCCCGCCTCGGGCTCGTCCGCCAGCAGGTCGATGGCGCCGGCCACCGTGCCCAGGGGCCCCACCAGGTCGTGGCACAGGCGCGCGCAGAGGTCCTGCGCCAGCATCGCTTCCGCATCCATGGCCAAGATCGCTCCGCTTCCTGCCGCGCCCTAGCCCGTCCGGGCTTCACGGGGGGTTAACATCACGCTTCCGTGACTGTACGGCAGCATGGCGCGGGCTGGCCGCGGCTGCCAGCCTCGGTCACCTTCCTCCGCCAACCGATGCAAGACTCTGAAGAATGACCCTGCTCGAGCCCGGCATGCTGGTGCGCCACCCGACCCGGCCGGAATGGGGCCTGGGCCAGGTCCAGTCGGTGGTGGGCAGCCGCGTCACCGTGAATTTCGAGCATGCCGGCAAGCTGCTGATCAACGTGGCCCAGATCGCCCTCGACGTGGTCGACGAGGCATGACGGCAGCCCTGGCCGCGGCCTGGGCCCAGCTCGGCTGGGGCTCGCTGGCGGTGGCCGGCTTCGCCACCCTGATCGCCGGCCTGATGCGCGGCTATTCCGGCTTCGGCACCGCCATCCTGCTGGCGCCGGTCTATTCGACGCTGTGGGGTCCGCGCGCCGGCGTCCCCGTCATGCTGCTGATGGAGCTCTTCGTCTCTGCCTATCTGCTGCCGCGCGCCTTTGCCCAGGCCAACCGGCGGGTGATCTTCTCCATGGGGGGCGCCGCCATCCTGGCCACGCCGCTCGGCGCCTATATCCTGTTCGTCGCCGATGGCGCGGTGCTGCGCCAGGCGATCGGCGGCTTCGTGCTGGTCTTCGGCCTGCTGCTGATGTCGCCCTGGCGCTACCACGGCAGCCGGCCGCTCGGGCTGAACCTGGCGATCGGCACCGTCTCAGGCCTGCTGAAGGGCGCCACCGGCATGTCCGGCCCGCCGGTCATCCTCTACCTGCTTTCGGGGCCGGAAGCCGCCGCCCAGCACCGGGCGAACCTGATCCTGTATTTCGGCCTGATCGGCATCGTCGCGGTGATCCCGCCGCTCTGGGGCGGGCTGATCGGCTGGCCGGTGCTGCTGCTGACCGCGCTGATGCTGCCCGTCCTGCTGGCCGCCGTCCCGGTCGGCGCCCGGCTGTTCCACGTGCTGCCGATCGCCTGGTATCGCCGCCTGGCCCTGGTCGCCCTGGTGGCGGCCGGGCTCTTCGCGCTGCTCGGCTGAGCCGCCCCTGAGCCCTCCCGCGCGCGGCGCCCCTTGCATGCCGCCCCCTGCACCGCCCAAATGACAGACCGTCGTATCCCGTCAGGAACTGCCCCATGATCGATCCGTTCGGCCGGCGGATCAGCTATCTCCGCGTCTCCGTCACCGATCGCTGCGACCTCCGCTGCGTCTATTGCATGGCGGAGGATATGAGCTTCCTGCCCAAGGCCGAGATCCTCAGCCTGGAGGAGCTCGAGCGGCTCTGTAGCGCCTTCATCGGCCTGGGCGTCGACCGGCTGCGCCTGACCGGTGGCGAGCCGCTGGTGCGCCGCGACGTCATGCGGCTGATCCAGAACCTGGGCCAGCGGCTGGGCCCGGGCGGGTTGCGCGAGCTGACGCTGACCACCAACGGCACCCAGCTGACCAAGTATGCCGAGGGCCTCTTTGCTGCCGGCGTCCGCCGCATCAACGTCTCGCTCGATTCGCTCGACCCGGCGACCTTCAAGGCGCTGACCCGCTGGGGCGAGATCGGCAAGACGCTGGACGGCATCTTCGCCGCCAAGGCTGCCGGCCTGGCGGTCAAGATCAACGCCGTCGCCATGAAGGGCGTAAACGAAAAAGAATTCGACCGGATGATCGCCTGGTGCGGGGAGCACGGCTTCGACCTGACCCTGATCGAGACCATGCCGCTCGGCGAGATCACCGGGGAGCGCAGCGACCAGTACCTGCCGCTCTCCCTGGTCCGCCGCGACCTGCGGCAGCGCTGGACGCTGCAGGACAGCGACCATGTCACCGGCGGCCCGGCCCGCTACATGACGGTGGCCGAGACCGGGCAGCGCCTGGGCTTCATCACGCCGATGACCCATAATTTCTGCGAAAGCTGCAACCGGGTGCGTCTCACCTGCACCGGAACCCTGTATATGTGCCTGGGCCAGGAGGATGCCGCGGATCTGCGCGCCGTCCTGCGCGACCCGGGCATCGACGAGGCCGGGTTGCGGGCGGCGATCGAGGCGGCCATCGCCCGCAAGCCGCAGGGCCATGACTTCGTCATCGACCGGCGCCGCGCCCGACCCGCGGTCGCGCGCCACATGAGCGTCACAGGCGGCTGAGAGATGGAAATGGACGGTGTGCGGAATATCGTGGCGTCGCTGTCCATCCCCGGCATGCCGGAATGGACCGGACTGCTGCTGCTCTGCCTGGGACTGCTCTGTGCCGCCGCCTTCCTGCTGATGCCCTTCAGCGTCTTCGGCGTGAAGGCGCGGCTGGAAGCCCTCGAAGTGCAGCTGGACGAGATCCAGGGCGAGCTGCGCGAGCTGGCGCTGCGGCTGCAGGAACCCGCCATCAGCCGGCGGCCGGCCGCCTCCACCGAGGAATGGGCGGAGCCGCCCACGCGGGGGCTGCCGCCGATGACGGCGCCGCGGGAATCGCGGATCACGCCGCCGGTGCCGCCGCCGGCGGCCTGGCCGGAGGCCCATCAGCCGCGGCGGTCGGAGCCGCGGCTTGATTGGCCGCGGCAGAAGTAGGCCGGCAAGGCCAGGGGAATGAATTCCCCTGAACCCTTCTTTTTTCTGTCGGTGCTGCCGTGCGCTTCAGCGGGCGCGGGCGGCCTGCGCTATGCTGCGGGTGAAGGCATCCGCATCCATCTCGGTCAGCAGCGCCTTCTGGCGCGCCGGGACGGCGACGAAGACCTTCAGGAAGCGGCCGGCGGCCACGCCCACGCAGACCTGCTGCCACATCGCGCTGCGGCCATAGGTGCCCTCGATCACCGCGCACTGCATCGGCGTGCCGCCGGCGACCTCCAGAACATGACGCGACGTCTCGGCCATGCGGCGGCCAGGGGCCGGGCTGGTGGCCTCGGCCACGCCCTCCTCCAGCTTGCCGGTCACCACGGCGGCCGGAGTGTCCGGCGTCAGCACCGGCTGGCCATGCTCGTAGAGGATCACCGAGGCAATCGCGGCCCGCGCCGCGACGCCGGTCCGCGCCAGGGTGGCATAGTCCACCGCGCGGCCCTGGCCGGGCGAGCTCGCCTCCATGTCCGTCGTCATGCCGCGGCTGAACCCGGCCGCCTGTTCGGGCAGCCGGGCCAGCACGATGTCATAGCTGGGCCGCGCCTGCGCGGCCCCGGCGGCGCCGGTCGCGGCCTCCTGGCCAGGCGCGACGCAGCCGGCCAGCAGGCCGGCGGCGCTCAGCACCAGCCACAGGCCGGGCCCGGCCGCCTTCAATGCGCGGCCCCCGGTGCCGGCACGGGAAGCCCCAGCGCAAGAGCTGCATTCGCCATGATCACGCCCTCCCAAAGCAGTTCAAAGCCGATATAGGCAATCAGCGCGACGCCGACATAGGCGATGATCTTGTAGCGATCCAGCAGCTTTGCCAGCAGCCCGCCCGCCAGGCCCATCATCACGATGGAGATGCCGAGGCCGACAATCAGCAGCGTCAGGTTGGAGCGCGCCACGCCGGCGACCGCCAGGACGTTGTCCAGGCTCATGGAGACGTCGGCCAGGATGATCTGCCACAGCGCCTGCAGCAGGCTCTTCTCCTCGGCCTCGGCCTTGGCCTCGCCCTCCTCGGCGCCGCCACGCCGCAGCTCGCGGAAGAAGGTGAAGGCGATGTAGAGCAGCGCGGCGCCGCCCACCAGGTCGACCCACCAGAGCGACAGCAGCAGCGTGGCGAAGATCGAGAAGACGATGCGCAGCACCGCCGCGGCGACCACGCCGAACAGCACCGCCTTGCCGCGCTGATGCGCCGGCAGCCCGGCCGCCGCCAGCCCGATCACCACGGCGTTGTCGCCCGACAGGATGACATTCAGCCAGATGATCTCGGCCAGCGGGCCGAGCATGCCAGTCAGACTTTCCATCAAGGATTCCCCCGCACACGAAGCGCCGAGCCGCGCCAAGAAAGGGCCGTTATGGCCCGCAATTCCGGCGGCACGCTCCGCGAGCGGGCCTGCCCCGTCAAGGCAGCGCCCCCCGGGCGCCTGTCGGACAAGTGACGGATTCGCAATGCGAATCCTGCCCGCGCGGAAACGGGACCGGTGCCGCGGCGGGCATGAAAAAGGGCCCGGCAGCCTGGCTGCCGGGCCCCTTTCCGGGCGGGTGTCGAGGTCGGGGCGCTCAGCCGGCCGGCTGGCTGCCGCCGGTGATATAGGGCAGCACCTCGCCGCCGCCGGCCCAGATCATCTGGATCGAGACATAGAGGATGACCAGCAGGCCAACCCAGGCGATCCAGCGGTAGCGCTCGAGCAGCCGCGCGATGAAGGTGGCGGCCACGCCCATCAGCACCACCGAGATGGCCAGGCCCACCACCAGCACCCAGAGATGGTCCTTGGCGGCGCCGGCGACGGCCAGGACATTGTCCAGGCTCATCGAGACGTCGGCCACCAGGATCTGGATGATGGCGCCCTTCAGGGTCTTGCCCTGGCCCGGGGCGGCGGCGGCCTGCTCCATCTCCGCCTCGGAGACTTCCGGCTGATGGCCGCGCTGCAGCTCGCGGAACATCTTGTAGCAGACCCAGAGCAGCAGGATGCCGCCCGCCAGCGTCAGGCCGACGATGGCCAGCAGCTGGGTGGTGATGGCGGCGAAGCCGATCCGCATGATCGTCGCCGCGGCGATGCCCCAGAAGATCGCCTTGCGCCGCTGTTCGGTGGGCAGGCCGGCCGCGGCCATGCCCACGACGATGGCGTTGTCGCCCGCCAGCACGAGGTCGATCAGCAGGACCTGTCCGAGAGCGATCAGCTCCGGCATGAAAGCCGCCAAATCCATGAACGCTTGTCCCCATTCCCGATGGTGAGCCCGGCGCATAAGGCTGTCTTGAACATTGCACAACAGTCATGCAGGAACATGACAGCTTTGACATGTTTGGCCGGTTGACGGGGCCAGGCCTGGCGGCCATTCCCCGCCCTCCCGGGCCGCGCGCGTGCCGGCCAGCTCGCCTCCCTCACCCGCGCAGGAGATCGGCCCATGGTGCCGCGCTATTCCCGTCCCGAAATGGCCGCCATCTGGTCTCCCGAGGCGCGCTACAAGATCTGGTTCGAGATCGAGGCCCTGGCCGCCGAGGCCATGGGCGACCTTGGCACCATCCCGGCCGAGGCCGCGGCGCTGATCCGCGCCAAGGGCGGCCCGCGCGCCGCCGCCATCTCGGACGCCGACCTGGCGCGAATCGACGAGATCGAGCGCGAGACCCGGCACGACGTCATCGCCTTCCTGACCTGGCTGGGCGAGGGCATCGGCCCCGAAGCCCGTTTCATGCACCAGGGCCTGACCAGCTCCGACGTGCTGGACACCTGCCTGTCGGTGCAGCTGGCCCGCGCCGCCGACCTGCTGCTGGCCGACCTCGACGCGCTGCTGGCCGCCCTGAAGCGCCGCGCCATCGAGCACAAGCTGACGCCGACCATCGGCCGCAGCCACGGCATCCATGCCGAGCCCACCACCTTCGGCCTGAAGCTGGCCGGCCATTACGCCGAGTTCAGTCGCAACCGCGCCCGCCTCGCCGTCGCGCGTGAAGAAATCGCCACCTGCGCCATCTCCGGCGCCGTCGGCACCTTCGCCGCCGTCGACCCGAAGGTCGAGGAATTCGTGGCCCAGAAGCTCGGCCTGGCCGTCGAGCCGGTCTCCACCCAGGTGATCCCGCGCGACCGCCACGCCGCCTTCTTCGCGACGCTGGCCGTCATCGCCTCGGGCATCGAGCGGCTGGCGACCGAGGTGCGGCACCTGCAGCGCTCCGAGGTGCGGGAGGCGGAAGAATACTTCCACCCCGGCCAGAAGGGGTCCTCGGCCATGCCGCACAAGCGCAACCCGGTGCTGTCCGAGAACCTGACGGGTCTGGCCCGGCTGGTCCGCGGCTATGCCCTGCCGGCTCTGGAGAACGTGGCGCTGTGGCACGAGCGCGACATCAGCCACTCCTCGGTCGAGCGGGTGATCGGCCCGGACGCCACCATCGCCCTCGACTTCGCGCTGTTCCGCCTGACCGGCATGATCGACAAGCTGACCGTCTATCCGGAGCGGATGAACGCCAACCTGGAGAGCCTCGGCGGCGTGGCGCACAGCCAGAAGGTGCTGCTGGCGCTGACCCAGGCCGGGCTGTCGCGCGAGGGCGCCTACCGCGCCGTGCAGCGCGCCGCCATGGCGACCTGGACCGCGCTCGGCTCGGACGACGCCAGGACTTTCCGCGACAACCTGCTGCTCGATGCCGAAGTGTCGGAGAAGTTCGACGCGGCGACGATCGATCAGATCATCGACCCGCAGCGCGACTTCCGCCACGTCGACACCATTTTCCAGCGCGTCTTCGGCTGACAAAGCAGACAGCAAGGCGGGGGGAGGAATTCCCCCCGCGACCTCTAGGTTTGCGCCCCATCTTCTTTCTGGTCCCTGGCCAGGCCAGACCGCAGGAACAGACACTTACCGGGCTACCTGACACGCGGCTGTGAAGGCCTGGCCATGAAGCGGCCGGGTGTCCGCCACGGTTCTGCCTTACGGACTGGCCACCTTCAGGCTCATGTCGAGGAGGAACCCTACCATGCCCGGCTTCCGCAACTTGGCTTTGGCTGGCATGGCCGCAGTCGGCCTGGCGCTGGGGATCACCGCGCTGCCGGCTCAGGCCCAGACCAACATGGCCCAAACCAACATGGCCCCGACCAACTTGGTCCAGACCAACATGGCCCAGGCGAATGACGGGGTCGTGCTGGTGCACGACCACTGGCGCCGCGGCGGCTATTACGGCCGGCCGCACTACTACCGCCCGCCGCCGCCCCCGCGCTATTACGGCTATGACCGTCCGCGCTATTATCATCCGCCGCCGCGCGTCTACTACCCGCCGCCGCCGCGCTATTACCGCCCGCCGCCGCCGGTCTATTACGGCTACTGAACAAACAGGAAAAAGCAGAGGGCCAGGGGAATTCCGTCCCCTGGCCTTTCGTGCTGCCTGTCAGACCGGCGCTCCGGGCGACGCATCGGTCGGCTTCTCGGCCAGCCTGGCTTCCAGCTTCGCGACCCGCTCGGCCAGGGCCGAGCTTTCCTCCCGCGCCCGCCGCGCCACTTCCAGCGCCGCGTCCAGGTCCTCGCGCCGGACCAGCTCCAGGCGCTGCACCATCACCTCGACCTGGGACTTGGCCATGGCCTCCACTTCGGCGCGGAGTCCGGCGACCACCGAGAAGGCGCCGCCGGCCATGCCGGCCAGGTCGTCGAAGAACTTGCCCCGGCGCCCAGCGCCGCCTTCGGAACCGCTATTCATCCTGCTGACCCTCCATTTGCGGCGCAACTTGCCCGGCCCCGCGCCCGGCGCCTATACCCGGCGCGCCCGGCGGGCGACCATGCCCTCCCGCTCGCAAAATCGCGGAAGGACCCGTTGATGTATCTGGTCACTGGCGGCGCCGGTTTCATCGGCTCCAACCTGGTCGCGGCGCTTTGTGAGCGGGGCGAGGAGGTGATGGTCTGCGACCGGCTGCGGGCGGGCGAGGAAGGGCGCGAGAAGTGGCGCAACCTGGCGCGCCACGACATCGCCGGCGTCCTGCCCCCGGAGCGGCTGTGGGACTGGCTGGCGGGGAACAAGCCGGAGGTCATCTTCCATCTGGGCGCCATCAGCGCGACGACGGTGCGCGACGGCGACCTGGTGGCCGAGAACAACCTGACCCTGACGCTGGCGCTGCACGACTGGTGCGCGCAGTCCGGGGTGCGGCTGGTCTATGCCTCCTCGGCGGCGACCTATGGCGACGGGGCCGAGGGCTTCGACGACGACCCGGCGCGCGACGCGCTGGCGCGGCTCAGGCCACTGAACCTCTACGGCTGGTCGAAGCACCAGACCGACCGGCGGATCGCAGCACTCCAGGCGCTGGGCCGGCCGGCGCCGCCGCAATGCGCCGGGCTGAAGTTCTTCAACGTCTACGGGCCGAATGAATTCCACAAGGGCCGCATGGCCAGCGTGGTGCTGCACAAGTTCCGCCAGATCATGACCGGCGCCCCGGCGACGCTGTTCAAGTCGGATCGCGAGGGCATCGCCGATGGCGAGCAGCTGCGCGACTTCGTCCATGTCGACGACTGCGTCGAGGTGATGCTCTGGCTGCTGGACCACCCGGAGGCGAACGGGCTGTTCAACGTCGGCACCGGCACCGCGCGCAGCTTCCTCGACCTGACGCGGGCGATCTATGCGGCGCTGGGCCGCACGCCGGAGATCGCCTTCGTCGAGATGCCGGTCGATCTGGTGGGCAAGTACCAGTATTATACCCAGGCGCGGATGGAACGGCTGCGCGCCGCCGGCTTCGACGGCAGCGCCACCAGCCTCGAGGACGGGGTGCGGCGCTACGTTCAGGACTTCCTGACCCAGCCCGATCCCTACCGGTAAGGCCGCCGCCTGATGCTCTTCGCCATCCCCTTCCCCGCCATCGACCCGGTGCTGGTCGAGATCGGGCCCTTCGCCATCCGCTGGTACGCCCTGGCCTATATCGCCGGCATCATCATCGGCTGGCGGCTGATGCGGCGGCTGGCGGCGCTGCAGCCGGTGGCCGCCAGCGCGGAGCAGATCGACGACTTCGTCACCTGGGCGGTGCTGGGGGTGATCCTGGGCGGGCGGCTGGGCTATGTCCTGTTCTACCAGACCGACCACTATCTCTCGGCGCCCTGGGAGGCGCTCTACCTCTGGAAGGGCGGCATGTCCTTCCATGGCGGGGCGGCCGGCGTCATCGTCGCCATCCTGCTGTTCTGCCGGCGCCAGGGGCTGAACGTGCTGCGCTTCGGCGACCGGCTGACCGCGGTGGTGCCGATCGGGCTGCTGTTCGGCCGGCTGGCGAACTTCATCAACGGCGAGCTCTGGGGCCGCGTCAGCGACGTGCCCTGGGCCATGGTCTTCCCGCATGGCGGGCCCGAGCCGCGCCACCCCAGCCAGCTCTACCAGGCCTTCCTGGAAGGTTTTTGCCTGTTGGTCATCCTGCAGATCCTGGTCCGGATTCCTGCCATCAGGGAACGCCAGGGCTTCGTCGCCGGCGCCTTCCTGGCCGGCTACGGCGTCGCCCGCATCATCGGCGAGCTCTTCCGCCAGCCCGACGCGCAGCTCGGTTTCCTCTGGGGCGGCGCCACCATGGGCCAGCTGCTGTCGATCCCGATGGTGCTGGTGGGCGCGACGCTGATGCTGGCGGCCCGCCCGCCGGCCCGACCGGCCACGGCCTGAGGACGGGGCCCGCGCCATGAGCCAGCAGCGTCCCGAAAGGCTGGACCGCTTCATGGCCCGGGCCGCCACCGCCTATTACGCCGGGCGCGACCCCTTCGGCGCCGCCGGCGACTTCACCACGGCGCCCGAGATCTCCCAGGCCTTCGGCGAATGCCTGGGCCTCTGGGCGGCGGTGGTCTGGCGCGCCATGGGCCAGCCGGAGCCGGTGCTGCTGGTCGAGCTCGGCCCCGGCCGCGGCACGCTGATGGCCGATGCGCTGCGCGCGGTCGAGACGGTGATGCCCGAGTTCCGCGAGGCGCTGCAGGTCCACCTCGTCGAGCAGAGCCCCTCGCTGCGGCTGACCCAGGCGCGCACCCTGCTGCCCAGCGGCGCGGCACCGGCCTGGCACGACGGCATCGACACCCTGCCCGATGGCCCGGCGCTGATCCTGGCCAACGAGTTCCTGGACGCGCTGCCGATCCGCCAGTTCGTCCGCCGCGGCGGGGCCTGGCTGGAGCGCCATGTGGCCGGCGGCGCCTTCGTCGAGCTGCCGCCGGAAGACGCCCCTGCCCTGCCGGCCGAGGCCCCCGAGGGCGCCGTGCAGGAGCTCTGCGAGGCCGGCCTGGCGCTGACCCGCCAGCTGGCCGCCCGGCTCGCGTCCCAGGGCGGCGCCGCGCTGTTCATCGACTACGGGCCGGCGCGCAGCGGGCTGGGCGATTCGCTGCAGGCGCTCAGCCAGCACCAGCGCGCCGATCCGCTGGGCCCGGCCGGCAGCGCCGACATCACCGCCCATGTCGACTTCCAGGCCATCGCCGCCGCTGCCCGCGCCGCCGGCGCCAGGATCTGGGGGCCGCTGCCGCAGGGCCTCTTCCTGCAGAGGCTCGGCCTGATCACCCGCGCCAGCATGCTGGCCCGCAGCCATCCGGCCAGCGCCGGCATGCAGCTGTCCGCCGCCCAGCGCCTGATCGCCCCCGAAGGCATGGGGCGGCTGTTCAAGGCGCTGGGGCTTTGCCACCCTGAATTGCCCAATCTGCCGGGGTTCGAGACCGCATGACCGCCGAATTCCTGACCGCCGACCCGTTGTCCGGCCTGCCGCATGGCTTCTTCACCCGCCGCGGCGGCGTCTCCACCGGCGGCTTCGCCTCGCTGAACTGCTCGCTGTCCGGCAAGGACGACCCGGCGGCCGTGGCCACCAACCGGGCCCGCGCCATGGCGGCGCTGGGCCTGCCGGCCGAGGCGCTGTGCGGGCTGACCCAGGTGCATGGCACCGCGGTCGCCGTGCTGACCGAGGCCGTGCCGGTCGATGCCCGCCCGACGGCGGATGCCATGGTGACCAGGGTGCCCGGCCTGGCGCTTGGCATCGTCACCGCCGATTGCGGGCCGGTGCTCTTCGCGGACCGCGAGGCCGGCGTCGTCGGCGCCGCCCATGCCGGCTGGCGCGGCGCGGTGGCCGGCATGCTGGAAGCCACGCTCGACGCCATGGAAGGCCTCGGCGCCAACCGGAAGAAGATCACGGCGGTGGTCGGGCCCTGCATCCGGCAGGATTCCTACGAGGTCGGCGCCGATCTGCGCGACGCCGTGCTGGCGCGGCAGGAGGCCGATGCGCGCTTCCTGATCCCCGGCCGGCGCGAGGAGCGCTGGCAGTTCGACCTGGCCGGCTACTGCGCCGCGCGGCTGGTCGCGGCCGGCGCCGGCGTCGTCGCGGTGATCCCCGCCGATACCTTCGCCGAGCCGCAACGCTTCTTCAGCCATCGCCGGCGTACGCTGGCCGGCGATGGGCCGATCGGCCATCAGCTCTCGGCCATCGCCCTGCCGGGTTGAGGCCGGCAGCCCATGCCCTATCTGGTGATGTTCCTCGTGATGGTGATGCTGACCATGCTGGTGTCCTGTTTTGCGCTTCTCTGACCTGTTCCGGCGTCTCCTGCCGCTGGCCCTGCTGGCCGTGCTCTCCGGCTGCGGCAGCTACTATTCCTACTGGGGCAATCCCGGCGGCGACTCGGCCCGGCTGATCCGGCCGCCGGCCTATCGCGTCGCGGTGCCGCGGCCCACCCAGGCGCTGCTGACCGATGCCGGGGCCGACCGCTTCTCCAACACCCTGGCCGAGGCGCTGCGCGTGGCCGAGGTGCCGGCGGTGGCCCTTGCCGCGCCCTATCCGCTGGACTGGCCGCTGCGCGTCTCGGCCGAGCGCCGCGGCGACCGGCTGGTGCCACGCTACGAGCTGCTCGACGCCGATGGCGATTCGCTGGGCTCGGCCGACGGCGCGCCGGTGTCGCTGCGCAGCTGGGGCCTGGAGGAGGAGGCCGCCTTCAAGCAGGTCGCCGACCGCGACGCCAAGCTGGTGGTGCAGCTGCTGGAGCGGGTCGAGGCGGCGCGCAAGGCGAGCGACCCGCAGGCGCTGGCCGGCCAGGGCGTCATCCGCATCCGGCTGGCCGGCGTGCGCGGCGCCCCCGGCGACGGCAACCGCAGCCTGAACGACCAGATGCGGAACTTCCTGACCAAGCTCGCCTATCTGCCGCAGGACAATGCCGAGGGCGCGACCTATGCCGTGCAGGGCCAGGTCGAGGCGGTGAACACCGGCGACAAGCAGCGGATCGAGCTGCAATGGATCGTGACGCGGCGCGACGGCTATGAGCTCGGCCGGGTGGTGCAGCTGAACGAGGTGCCGCGCGGCTCGCTGAACGGGCTGTGGGGCGATGTCGCCTATGTGGCGGCCGAGCAGGCGGCCAATGGCATCCGGGAGGTGCTGCGCAACGCCGCCCAGCCGCCCGAGATCACCAATCCGCAGACGCCGCAGGCGACCATCATCCGGCCGTGACGCGGGGCGTCTGAAAGCAGGAAGGCCGGGAACCCCGACAGGTCCCCGGCCTTTTTCATGCGCGCGGGGCGGCCAGCCTCAGGACAGGTCGAGCGGCTCGAAGCGCCAGGCCTCCTCGCCCTCGGCCGGGGGCGTGACCCACATCGGCAGGGCGTTGGGCGTGCGGACATTGGCCGGCAGCCCGGCCTCGGCGCGGAAGGCGCGCCACAGCGCGCCATGCGCCACCACCAGCACCGGCCCGGGCCGGGCCAGGCAGTGGTTGATGGCGGCGACCGTCCGCTGCCGCAGCTGCAGGAAGGTTTCTGCCCCTTCCGGCGTGAATTTCCCCTCCACCCAGTCGTCGAACCAGCCAGCCATCGACTGGCCTTCCTGGACACCGAAAGAAACCTCGTGCAGCGGGCCGTGGATCTCGACCGGCAGGCCGAGCGCCGCGGCCGCCGTCTCGGCGGTGACCTTGGCGCGGCCGAGCGGCGAGGCGACCACGGTCGCGATCTTCCGGCCCTCGGTCGCCTGGGCGGCGATGGCGGCGGCAGCGCGCTCGGCCTGGGCGATGCCGACCGCGTTCAGCGGGATGTCGACATTGCCCTGGGACAGGCCTTGGGCGTTCCAGTCGGTCTCGCCGTGGCGCAGGAACCAGAAGGGCTTGCGGATCAGCGTCTCGGGCATCAGGCCTCGAGGCCTTCGGCGGCCAGCGCGCGCTGCACGGCGGGGCGCGCCAGCATGCGGGCGAAATGCGCGGCGACCTTCGGCGGCAGGGTCATGCTCATCCGCTTCACCGCCCAGTAGGCGACGAAGAACAGCGCCGGATCGGCCACCGAATAGCCGGAGGGCAGCAGCCAGTCGCCGCCCGCCCACTGCTTCTCGATGACGGCGAAGCCCTTCTCGGCGATGCCGCGGCCCTGCTCGATGACCTTCGGCGCGTCGGCCTCGCTGGGGGCGAAGCGCGCCTGGTTGAACAGGCGGGAGAAACCCTGCGGATGGATGGTGCCGCAGACATAGTCCATCAGCGACAGCGCCTGGGTCTGCTCTTCCAGCGCGGCGGGCCAGAGGCCGCTGCCCGGGTTGCTGTTGGCCAGCCAGAAGGCGATGGCGGGCCATTCGGTCAGCGCCGTGCCGTCGTCGCGGGTCAGCGTCGGCACCTTGCCCTTGGGATTGATCGCCTGGAAGTCCGGCTTGTGCTGCGCGCCTTCCTTGAGGAGGGTCGGCACCGCCTCATAGGGTGCGCCGATCTCTTCCAGGATCACATGGATGCCGAGCGAGCAGGCACCGGGGGAGAAATACAGCTTCATGGCGTGTTCCCGTGGTCGCGGCCGTTTTGGCGGCCCTGATGCGGCGGGCCGGAGGGTTGCGCCCTTGGAGCGGCGGTCCGGCAGGCCCCGAGCATCGGCGCGGCCGCGGCGGGGCGCAACCCGGCCTCCGTGAATTTCTGAGCGGCGGGACGTCCCCGCTTCCCCTTGCGGGCACAAAAAAAGGGGCCCGCCGGGCCCCTTCTCGAAGACGCAAACTGACAGGGAAATCAGGCGGCGCGCAGCGCCCGCGGCAGGTCGGCGACGGCCGCGTCGATCAGCTTGCCGTCGGTGGCGGCGTCCAGCTGGCTGGCGATGACGTCGCGGGCGGCGGCCGTCGCGATGGCGGCGGCGGCCTGGCGGACCTCGGCCAGGGCGCCGCTCTCGGCGGCCTGGATGCGCTCCATGGCCATCCGCTCGCGGCGGCGGGCGGCAGCCTCGGCCTCGGCGGCGGTGGCGGCGGCCAGGCGCTCGGCCTCGGCCTTGGCGCGGGCGATCAGCGCCTCGCCTTCGGCCAGCGCCGCGGCGCGGTCGGCCTCGGCCTGGCGGCGCAGGGCCTCGGCCTCGGCGCGCAGCCGCGCGGCCTCATCCAGCTCGGCGCGGATCTTGTCGGCGCGGGCGTCGAGGGCCTCGGTCGCCTTGGCCCAGACCAGCTTGGCGACGAGGGCCGCGAAGATGACGAAGGAGACGGCGACCCAGAACTTCGGGTCCAGCCAGAAATGCTCGTAATGGTGCATGGTGACCTCCCTTACGCCTTGCCCTGGGCGGCGAGCGCACGCTCGACGGCGCTGGAGACGGCCGCCTCGTTGCGCAGGCCGGTCAGCCGCTGCACCAGCGCGTTGGTGGTGTCGGTGGCCACCTCGCGCAGCGCGCCCATGGCGGCGTCGCGGGCGGTGTTGATGCGGGCCTCGGCGGCCGCGATCTGCTCGTTGAGCTTCGCGTTCAGCGCGGCGGTGCGGGCGGCGGCGTCGGCCTGGGCGGCGGCGCCGGCGGTGGCGATGGCGGCCTGGCTCTCGGCGCGGGCCTTGGCGGTGGCGGCCTGGTGCGCGACCAGCGCGGCATCGGCCTCGGCCTTGGCGGCGCGGGCGGCCTCGAGGTCGCCCTCGATGCGGCTGCGGCGCTCATCCAGCACGGCGGCGGCCTTGGGCAGCACGATGCTGGACAGCACGTAGTAGAAGACGCCGAAGATGATCAGCAGCCAGACGACCTGGGCCAGCATCAGCGGGTTGCCGAAGTCGAGCTGCGGCATGCCCCCCTCGGCCGCCATGGCGGCGGTGGAGACGGCGGTCATGGCCAGCGCGGCAAGGCCGAGCCGGGTGGCTTTGGTGGTCGCGGACTTCATCTTCTGCATCCTCAGGCCGTTCACCCTGTCGATCGATCGGCGCGCCGGACCTCGCGGCACGGCGCGCCGGCCGGGATCAGGTGAACAGGATCAGGAAGGCGATCAGCAGCGCGAAGAGCGCCACGGCTTCCGTCAGGGCGAAGCCCAGGATGCCGATCGGGAAGACGGTGTCGCGCGAGGCCGGGTTGCGGGCAACCGAGGCGATCAGCGTCGAGAAGATGTTGCCGAGCGCCAGGCCGACGCCGAACAGGGCGAGGACGGCGATGCCGGCACCAATGGCCTTAGCAGCAAGCACGATTTCCATCAGAGTAATCCCTTCGCTGATCTGATGTTGGTCCGCTGGACGCGGGTCCTGGAAAGACGTGGCCCCCTTGTGGGGACTGGCCCCGTCAGTGCAGGTGCACCGCGTCATGCAGGTAGATGCTGGTCAGGATGGCGAACACATAGGCCTGCAGGAATGCGACCAGGAGTTCGAAGCCGACCAGAAGGACGTTCACGGAGAGCGGCAGGACCGCGATCACCGGACCGATGAAGCCGAGGCCGCCCAGCAGCACGACGAAGGTCGCAAAAACCTTCAGCAGCACGTGGCCGGCGACCATGTTGGCGAACAGACGGACCGAGAGGCTGATCGGGCGCGAGAGGTAGGAGACCACCTCGACCGGCACGATGATCGGCGCCAGCCAGAGCGGCGCGCCCTCGGGGAAGAAGTAGCCGAAGAACTTCTTGCCGTGCAGCGCCAGCGCCACGACCGTCGTCACCAGGAAGACGAGGAAGGCGAGGCCGAAGGTCACGGCGATGTGGCTGGTATAGGTGAAGGCGAAGGGCAGCAGGCCGATCACGTTGCCGAACAGCACGAACATGAACAGCGCGAAGACGAAGGGGAAGTAGCGCTTCCCCTCATGCCCCACCTGGCCGGCCACCAGGTTCTCGACGAATTCGTAGAAGGTCTCGGCCAGGGCCTGGAAGCGGCCCGGCACCACGGCGCGCGGCGCCATGCCCCAGGCCATCAGCGCCACGATCACCACGCAGGCGGCGAGCATGTGGGCGTTGGACTGGGTGAAGTTCACCGCCGCGCCAATCGGCCCGAAGGCGTGGGTCAGCTCGAACTGGCTCAGCGCGTCGATCGTCTTGCCTTCGGCGGCCACAGCGGCTCTCCCGTATCCGGTGCTTATCTCGGAGCGCCGTTCCGCGGGTTGAACAGCCGATAGACGTTCAACACCCCGGCAGCGCCGCCCACCACGAAGAACAGCATGAAGAGCCAGGGGAACGTGCCAAGCCACCGATCCAGCAGCCAGCCGAGGCCCGATCCCGCGATCAGCGCGGAGACCACCTCGACACCGGCACGCATGCCGATCCGCAGCGCGCTCCCGGGCAAGGCCTGGGAACCCTCTGCTGCAGCGGCATCCGCCTTCTCCAGACCCTGCTTCTGCCGGGCCTGGCGCAGGCGCGCATCGAAATCGTTCTGCTCGTTCACCCTCGCTCCCGCTGCGGTTTCCCCCGCCGGAAGGCTGGACGGCTCGTAAGGGGGCGTTCATGTGGTGTCAAGTGCGCCGGACCGGGCCAGAGGGGTGGAAACCCCTTTCGCCAGTGGGGTTTCACGCCGATCGGCCGGCGCCTGCGCAGGCGCTCCGCCACGCCGCCGGCAACCACGGCGGCAGGCCGGCGCGGTTGCCCGGAGACGGGCATCGTGACGGGCGGCAGACTAGCCCGGCCGCCGCCCGCCCCCAAGGCTTTTCCGGACCTTCCCCCGGGACGGCGCGGCCGCCGGCTCAGCGCCAGACGGAGTCGGCGGCGGATCCGGCCTCGGCCGCAACCTCCTGCTCGCCTTCTGCGCCGACCTGGGCGAGCTGGGTCAGCGCCTCCGCCGCCATCGGCCGCCCCAGCAGGAAGCCCTGGGCGGCGTCGCAGCCGAGGCGGCGCAGCGCCGCCAGCTGCTCCGGCGTCTCGACGCCCTCGGCCACCACCCTGGCGCCCAGGCCGTGCGCGAGGCGCAGGATGGTCTCGACGATCCAGCTGCTGTTGTCGTCCTCGGCGTGCAGGTCGCGGACGAAGGCGCGGTCGACCTTCAGCACGTCGAAGGGCAGGTGCTGCAGATAGGCCAGGCTGGAATAGCCGGTGCCGAAGTCGTCGAGGGCCACCCGCACGCCCAGCCGGTGCAGCGCCTGCAGCGCCGCCTGGGCGGCCTCGGCGTTGCGGATGAAGACGCCCTCGGTCAGCTCGATCTCCAGCAGCTGCGGCGGCAGGCCGCTGGCCGCCAGCGCCTCGGCCACCAGCTCCACCGCCTGGTCGGAGGCGAAGAGGGCGGCGGAGAGGTTGACCGCCACCGGCATCTCGACGCCGGCCGAGCGCCAGGCCAGCGCCTGGGCGCAGGCGGCGCGCAGCACGTAGCGGCCGAGGGTGCCGGCCATGCCCGCCTCCTCGGCGACGGGGACGAAGAGCGCCGGCGGGATGGCGCCACGCGCCGCGTGGTTCCAGCGCAGCAGCGCCTCGCAGCCGATCGGCCGGCCGCTCTGCAGGCAGAATTTCGGCTGGTAGAGCAGGTGCAGCGCGCCCTCGGCCAGGCCTTCGCGCAGCTCGGCCTCCATCTGGCGGCGCTCCTGCAGCGCGGTCTCCATGCCCGGGTCGAACAGCATGGCGCGGCCGCGGCCCTCCGCCTTGGCGCGGTAGAGGGCGACATCGGCGCGCTGCTGCAGCAGCTCCACCGTCTGGCCATGCAGCTGGCCCAGGGCGGTGCCGACGCTGACCCCGCTCTCGATGGTGCAGCCCTCGATCTGGAAGGGATGCGCCATGGCGCGGACCAGCCGCTCGCCCATGCGCACGGCGTCCTGCGGCCCGGTGACATCGGCCTGGATGATGGCGAACTCGTCGCCGCCGATCCGCGCCAGGGTGTCGGAGCGGCGCAGGCAGCCGCGCATCCGCTCGACCGCCGCCAGCAGCAGCTTGTCGCCGAGCGGGTGGCCCAGGCTGTCGTTGATCGCCTTGAAGCGGTCGATGTCGACGCAGTGCAGCGCGAAGCCATGCGCCATGCCGGCGCGGGCCTTGGCCAGCATGGTGTTCAGCCGCACCGCGAAGAGCAGCCGGTTCGGCAGGTCGGTCAGCGGGTCGTGCTCGGCCAGGTGCCGCACCCGCTCCTCGGCCAGCTTGCGGTCGGTGATGTCGAGGGCGATGAACACCACCCGCCCGGCCGCGCCGCTGCCGTCGGGCACGGCCACGGCGGTGGTCAGCAGGGTGCGCTCCTCGCCATCCTGGTTCTGCAGCGCGCGCTCCTGGAAGGGCAGCGGCCCGGCGCTGGCCAGGGCGAGCTCCAGCCGGCCATGCTCGCCGGGCGGCACGCCGCGGGCGGCAGGGCCGTGGAAGCGCGCATGCGCCTCGTTCATGAACAGGTGGCGGCCGAAGCGGTCGAAGGCGCTGATCATCGCCGGCAGGCTGTCGATCAGCGCGCGCAGCGTGCGCTCGGCCTCGGCCTGGCGCTCGGCGGCGGCCTTGGCGGTGGCCACCGACCGCCGCACCCGCCGCGTCTCGGCGATCAGCAGCACGACCAGCAGGCCCACCGAGAGCAGCATGCCGGCGCCCGACGCCAGGAAGGTCCAGTTCAGCCGGCGCATGCCGCCGACCGCGATGTCGGCGGCCTGCAGCCGGTCCTGGTGCATGTGCAGGTTGGCGATGCGCAGCCGCTCCTGCACCACGCCGATCTGCGGCAGGATGCGGCGATAGGCCTCGCGCTCGCCGGCGAAGAGCAGCACCATCTCGCGCTCGATCGCCGCCATGGCCTGCAGCATGGCCGGCAGGTTGTTGCGGATCCGCTCCAGCTGGGCGTATTCGCTGGGCCGGTCGCCGCTGCCCAGCAGCAGCACGCGGCTGTAGACGACCTCGAACTGCTCCTCCAGCTGGCTCGCCGGCAGCTCGCCCATCATGTAGCTGCGCAGCCAGGCGTCGAACAGCGCCGCCTCGACCGCCGCATGGCTCGACATCCACAGGCCGGAGCGCTGCATCCGCGCCTCCAGCCGGTACTGCGCCGCGGCGTTGAACATCGAGACGCCGAGCGAGACGAAGAACAGCAGGGCGGCGATGCCGAGGCCGAGCTGCACGGAGCGCCGGCCATGCCGCGCCGCCGCCAGCAGCCCGGCCAGCGAGGCGCGCAGGCGCGGGCGCCCCTGCGAAGGGCCGGCGGCCGGCGGCATCGCCTGGGCCGTGGCGCCGATATCCCGGGGGGAGGACATGGGGCGGCGGGCCTTCAGCGCACGGCGATGTGGCGCAGCTGCCAGATCGCCCGTTCATGATAGAGGCTGCGGTCGAGCTCCGGCCGGTCCGACCAGGGATAGAGCAGCCAGAGCGGGCCACGGTCGCGCACCCGCATCGGCTGGCCTTCCAGCCGGGTGACGATGAAGGCGCCTAGCCCGGCATCGGAGACCGGGATCGAGGTGGTGTAGCGGTTGATCGCCTCGGCCTCGAGCACGCTGCCCAGGCATTCCACCGCATCCAGCAGCCGCTGCAGCGGGATGCCGGAGAAGTTGCGCGGGCCGCGGTCCCAGGGGGTCACCGTGCGCAGCTGGGCCTGGCCCAGCTGCGCACGGTGACCCCCTGGGACCGCGGCCCGCGCA
>NZ_MLCO01000275.1 GCF_001982615.1 Teichococcus deserti
GGTATTGCGCCAGCAGTTCCGGCGCGCCGGGATCGGCGCCGCTGCCCAGCAGCAGCTCGGCCAGCGCCGAGACATCGCGGAAGCCGAGGTTGAGCCCCTGCCCGGCGATCGGATGGATGCCATGCGCGGCGTCGCCGATCAGCGCCAGGCGCGTGTCGGTGTAGCGCAGGGCGTGCATGGCCGAGAGCGGGTAGGACCAGCGGCGGCCGATCGGCGTCACCTTGCCCAGGTGGTCGCCCATGCGGCGCTGGATCTCCTGGCCGTATTCCTCGTCGGGGAGCGCCAGCATGCGCTCGGCGATGCCGCGCTTCTCCGACCAGACGATGGCCGAGGCATTGGGGTGCTCGGGCGTCGGCGCCAAAGGCAGCTGGGCGAAGGGGCCGTGGGGCAGGAAATGCTCCAGCGCCATCATCCCGTGCGGCAGCTCGTGGGCGATGGCGCCAACCAGGCCGAGCTGGCCGTAGTCATGCGTCGCGATGCCGATGCCGGCCTGTTCCCGCAACCGGCTGCGGCGGCCCTCGGCGGCGACGACCAGCCGGGCGCGGATCAGCTCGCCGGTGGAGAGGCGGATCTCGGCGCCCTCCGCTGTGCGGGTGACCTCGGCTTTCGCCGGCGCGCGGACCGTGAGATGCGCCAGTGATTGCATGCGGGCGTTGAGCGCCATCCGCAGCGCGCGGGCCTCGACCATCCAGCCGAAGGCCTCGGTGCCGGTTTCCGCGGCATCGAAATGCAGGCGCAGCGAACTCGCCGCCTCGCCGGGGGCGCCGTCGGTGCAGCGGATGCGGGTGATCGGGCCCGGCGCCCAGGGCAGCAGGTCCCAGACGCCGGCGGCGTCTAGCAGGCGGCGGCTGGACAGCGCGATGGCATAGGCGCGGCCGTCGAATTCCGGCAGCTCCATCGGCGGCAGGGCGGCGTGGTCCACCACCGCGGTCGGCAGGCCGGCGCTGGCCAGGCGGGCGGCGAGCGTCGCCCCCACCGGGCCGGCGCCGATGATGCAGACCGCCACCTCGGTGACAGTGGACGGCAGGGTCTGGGCGCGTTCGGTCATGCCGCCATTGTGGCGCCTGGGGCGCTTCGCCGAAAGGCCGTGCGGGCCAGGCAGGCCACTGCCTGAATTTTGAGCATTCATCGGCTGCCACCGCAGGCGGCCAGGATCCCGCAGCCCCTGAATCGGCGTGTCACCGCCTGTGGCACGGCGCTCGCATCAGAAGCGGCAGCTACGCGGAATAACTTGAGGGGACCGCAGCGCATGAAGCTGGTGATGGCCGTCATCAAGCCTTTCAAGCTGGACGAGGTGCGCGAGGCGCTCACCCCGCTCGGCGTGCAGGGGCTGACCGTGACCGAGGTGAAGGGGTTTGGCCGGCAGAAGGGCCAGACCGAGATCTACCGGGGCGCGGAATACCACGTGTCCTTCCTGCCCAAGCTGAAGATCGAGGTGGCGGTGCCTGCCGACCTGGTCGACGCCGTGGTGGAAGCGATCGCCTCCACCGCCCGCACGGGCAAGATCGGCGACGGCAAGATCTTCGTGCTGGACGTGGAGCGCGCGCTGCGCATCCGCACCGGCGAGACGGACGCCTCGGCGCTGTGATGCCGCTCCCCAACCAGAAGACGATGGAACCGAGGAATATGCGAATCCTGGCGCGCGGCGCGGCTGCGCTGCTCCCCACCCTGCTGATGGCGGCGCCCGCCTTCGCGCAGGAGGAAGCGACGGTGAATGCGGGCGACACCGCCTGGATGCTGACCAGCACCGCCCTGGTGCTGATGATGACCATCCCCGGCCTGGCGCTGTTCTATGCGGGCATGGTCCGCAAGAAGAACGTGCTGGCCACGATGATGCAGTCCTTCTTCCTGGCCGCGCTGTGCAGCGTGATCTGGATGGTGGCCGGCTACAGCCTCGCCTTCGGCGAGGGCGGCGCCTATATCGGCGACCTGTCGAAGATCTTCCTCTCGGGCATCGCCGAGAACTGGGACAAGCCCTTCACGCTCGGCAGCGGCGACGGCGCGGTGGCCTTCACGGTGCCCGAGACGATCTTCGTCATGTTCCAGATGACGTTTGCCATCATCACCCCGGCACTGGCCACCGGCGCGGTCGCCGACCGCATGAAGTTCAGCGCCCTGGCGCTGTTCACCGTGCTGTGGTCGCTGCTGATCTACAGCCCGGTCGCGCACTGGGTCTGGCACCCGAACGGCTGGATTTTCGCCCTGGGCGCGCTCGACTTCGCGGGCGGCACCGTGGTCCACATCAACGCCGGTGTCGCCGGCCTGGTGGCGGCGCTGGTGCTGGGCAAGCGCACCGGCCTCGGCACCGAGAACATGTCGCCCTTCAACCTCGGCCTCGCCGTGATCGGCGCCGCGCTGCTGTGGGTGGGCTGGTTCGGCTTCAATGCCGGCTCTGCCGCCACCGCCGGCGGCCGCGCCGGCATGGCGATGCTGGTGACGCAGATCGCCGCCGCCGGCGCGACGCTTGCCTGGGTCGCCGCCGAATGGCTGACCAAAGGCAAGCCGTCCGTCCTCGGCGCCATTTCCGGCGCGGTGGCGGGCCTGGTCGCCATCACGCCGGCCGCCGGCTTCGTGCTGCCGGTGCCGGCGCTGATCATCGGCCTGATCGCCGGCCTGGCAGGCTTCTGGGGTGCCACGGCGCTGAAGCACTGGTGCGGCTACGACGACAGCCTGGACGCCTTCGGCGTGCACGGCATCTGCGGCATCGTCGGCGCGCTGCTGACCGGCATCTTCGCCTATGGCCCGCTCTCGGCGACGCCGGCCCTGCCGGGGGGCATCGCCGGCTCCTTCGACCAGTTCCTGCTGCAGCTCTACGCGGTGGTGGCAACCTTCGTCTTCACCGCGATCGGCAGCTGGATCCTGCTGAAGGTGGTGGACCTGATCGTCGGCCTGCGCGTGACGGAAGAGGAAGAGCGCGAAGGCCTGGACGTGTCGCTGCATGGCGAGCGTCTGGGGTGATGTCTTCCAGGCCGCCGTGCCCGGGTGGCAACGGCCGGTGAAACGGCCCACCGACAGCGCGACCTTCCAGGTCGCGCTGTTTTCGTATTCGGCGTCCCGTCGTGACACCCGGGTGCCGTCTGTGGTGAGGCGTTGTCCTGGTCACGGCCGAAGATCAGAAAGAAGATGGGGTCCAGGGGAATTCATTCCCCTGGCCTGCCTCTGGCTTCGCTGCAACTGACTTCGGTTCCGCAGGTTACCGCCCAGTAACAATGGGGATGGAACCGATGGCCGCAGAAGCGAGGTCCGCGGAAGCACCGGCGCTGAAGCGCGCCGTGGGGTTGCCGCTGCTGCTGATGTACGGGCTGGGCAGCATGCTCGGCGCCGGCATCTACGGGCTGGTGGGCGAGGCCGCCAAGCTGATGGGCAGCGCCATCTGGATCGCCTTCCTGGTCAGCATGGCCGCCGCGCTGCTGACGGGCCTTTCCTATGCGACCATCGCCAGCCGCTATCCGCGGGCCGGGGGTGCCGCCTATGTCACGCAGCGCGCCTATCGCAGCCCGGCGGTGGCCTATCTGGTCGGGCTGGCGGTGGCCTGCTCGGGGCTGACCTCGATCGCGACCCAGGCCAATGTCGTCGCGCGCAACCTGCAGGCGGCCTTCGGGCTGGAGGGGGTGCCGCCGGCGCTGCTGGCGCTGGGCTTCCTGCTGATCCTGGCTGGGATCCTGTTGCGCGGGATCAAGGAGTCGCTCTGGGCCAACGCGGTCTGCACGGTGGTGGAGGCGGCGGGCCTGCTGCTGGTGATCGCGGTGGGTGTTCCGTACTGGGGCTCGGCCAGCCTGTTCGACTGGCCGGAGGGGGGCGGCGAGGCCACGGGCACGGCGCTGCTGGTGTTCCAGGGCGCTGTGCTGACCTTCTTCTCCTTCATCGGCTTCGAGGACACGCTGAACCTGGCCGAGGAGGTGAAGGACCCCGAGCGCACCATGCCGCTGGGGCTGATCCTGGCGATGCTGATCGCGACGGGCATCTACATGGCCATCTGCGTCACCGCCGTCTCGGTGATCCCCTGGCGGGAGCTGGCGGCGGCCCCGGCCCCGCTGGCCGCGGTGGTGGAGAAGGCGGCGCCCTGGTTCCCCAAGGTGGGCTTCATCGGCATCACCATCTTCGCCGTCGCCAACACGGCGTTGGTCAACTACGTGATGGCGTCGCGGCTGCTCTACGGCATGGCGAAGCAGGGGCTGCTGCCGGCGCCGCTGGCGCGGGTGCATGCCGGGCGGCAGGTGCCCTATGTCGCCATCCTGGCGCTGCTGGCGGTGGTCATCGGCCTGTCGCTGCTGGGCGACGTTGCGGCGCTGGCGGCGGCGACGGTGCTGCTGCTGCTGTTCGTCTTCGCCATCGTCAACGGCGCGCTGGTGCTGCTGATCCGCCGGCCGGGCGAGCCGCAGGGCCGCTTCGCCCTGCCCTGGATCGTGCCGGCCTTCGGCGCGCTGGTCTGCCTGGCGCTGATCGTGGTGCGGGTGACCAGCGGCAACCTGACGGCGCCGCTGATCGCGCTGGGCCTGCTGGCAGCGATCCTTCTTCTCTATGTCGCCACGCGGAAGCGGGATGGGGATGCGATGGAGCGCTTCGTGAAGAGCGATGCGCTGTCCTAGGGGCGTGGCCGGACCCAGACCTGCTCGGTGACCACACGGCCCCACTGGTCGCCCTGGAATTCCTCCGCCAGGGAAAAGCCCGCCGCCTCGTAAAGGCGGCGGGCGGCCTCCAGCCCGCGCAGCGTCCAGAGGCGGGTCTCCGAGAAGCCCTCCGCATCGACGAAGGCCAACGCCTCGGCCAGCAGGCGCTGGCCGGTGCCGCTGCCGCGGGCCGCCTCGGCCAGGATGAACCAGCGCAGATGGGCGCGGCCCTCGCCCAGATCCTCGCCGTCGATGGCGATGCCGCCCAGCGCCTCGGGCATCCCGGATTGCCAGGCGCCCCAGAGCCGGTTCTTCCCCGATCCCAGCCGGCCGCAGAAATCCGCCATGCCGCGGCCGACGACGCTTTCGAAGGCCGCACCGAAACCGTGGTGGCGAGCGTAATGCGCCGCCTGCAGCGATAGCATCCGGCCCAGCAGCCCGGGCTGCCAGCCGGCGCGGATCTCGATCCGGGCCGGCCGGTGGCGCTCGGCGCCAAGGGCCTCGGCATAAAGGGACAGGCCCTGGCGGACCGTCTCGCCGGCGCCGTCGGGCAGCCGGGCCAGGGCAGCGGCCACCTGGCGGCGGGCGAAGCCATGGATCGCTTCCAGCCGCGCGGCGCCGGCCGCGGTCAATGCCAGCTGCTTGGCGCGGGCATCGCCGGGATCGGGCGTCTCGGCCACCAGCCCGGCCTCGACCAGCTTGCGCAGCATCCGGCTGATGCTGGATTTCTCCAGCCCCAGCAGGCCGGCCAGGCGCTGGGCGGTCAGCCGCTCGCCCTGGCCGAGCGCGATCAGCGCATGCACGGCGGAAGGCGGCAGCTCGGTCCCGGCCAGGCCCGGGCGCAGGAAGCCGAGCTCCCGCACCAGCTGGCGCGAGGCGGCGCGAATCGGCTCAATGAGGGGGTCCAAGGCGCTTCCTGATGAACGGTATAGTTGCTTGATACAACCAAATCGGCCTGAGGAAAATCAGAAAGAATCGCGCAGCTGCGGGTTGTCGAAGACCGGCTCGCGGTAGCGGCGCAGCACCTCGCGCAGCACGCCGGCCAGCTCCTGCTGCTCCTCCTCCGACAGGAAGCGGCCGATGGCGACGCGGCGGCCGCGCTGCACCAGCGCCAGCCCCTGCCGCTCATGCCATTCGACGCGGGTCCAGTAGGGGTCGAGGGCGGCCTCCTCCCGCCGGCCGCGGGCATCGACCCGGCGGACGCGGATGCGCCCGGCGGAAAGCGACACCACCTCCCGCGCGCGCGCCGAGGCGCGGTGGTGCAGCAGGACCAGCGCCAGCACGCCCAGGATCTCGAGGCCGAGGAAGGGCACCACCGGCCAGGCGCCCAGCATCAGGAAGATGACGCCGCCGATGACCGCCCAGGCGAGGGCCAGCCCGGCCAGCACCAGGAAGCCGCGCGGGCGGAAGCTGCGATGCGGGGTGCTGACCGCCTCGAAGAGGATGGGCTCGGGCTCGGAGGCTGGCTCTGGCAGCATCAGCAGCTAACATAGGGTGGCGCCCTGCCCGGCGACGGTCCTTTTTCGGATGCCCCTGCCATGCGCCGAGTGCGTTGATGAAGCCTCCCGCTCCGATGCCCCCCGCCGCCCTGGCCGACCCGGTGCCGTGCAGCGGCTGCTTCGCGACGCGCCTCCGCTTCGGCGCCGCCGGCACCGGGTCGGCCAGGGCGGCGGGGGGCATCGGAGCGGGAG
>NZ_MLCO01000276.1 GCF_001982615.1 Teichococcus deserti
AACCTGCTGTGGCGGCTGGGCGGCTGGTCCGCCACCCGCAGCTTCACCCGCGTCGCCGGCGACATCCGCAACGGGCTGTTCGCGCATCTGGCCGGCCACAGCCCGGGCTATTTCGCCGACCGGATGCCCGGGGCGCTGGCCGCCCGCCTTTCCGCCACCGCCCAGGCCGGCTTCGCGCTGGAGAATACCCTGGCCTGGAGCGTCGTGCCGCCCACCGCCGCCGTGCTCGGCGCCATCGCCATCGCCGCCGTGGTCTCCTGGCCGCTGGCCGCGGCGCTGGCCGTCGCGGCCCTGGCCATCGGCGTCTATATGCACCGCCTCGCCAAACGCGGCGGGCCGCTGCACCGCGAGCATGCCGGCCGCGCCGCCGCTGTCGATGGCGAACTGGTTGATGTCGTCGGCAATATCGGCGTGATGCGGGCCTTCGGCGCCACGCTGCGCGAGCGGCGCCGCCTGGGTGACTTCGTCGAGGCCGAGATCGCCACCCACCGCGCCAGCCTCTTCTACATGGAGTGGCTGCGCACCATCCATGCGCTGCTGACCGTCGGACTGACCGCTGGCGTGCTGGCCGCCGGGCTGATGCTGTGGCAGCGCGGGCAGGCTTCGGTCGGCGACGTGGCGCTGCTGGCGACGCTGTCGCTGACCATCCTGAACGGCACCCGCGACATCGCCGTCGCCCTGGTCGAGCTGACCCAGCAGCTGGCCCGCCTGGAGGAAGCCATCGGCACCCTGCTGCTGCCGCACGCCCTGGAGGACGCGCCGGACGCTAAACCCCTCCAACCCGGCCCCGGCGCCGTCGAATTCCAGGACGTCCGCTTCGCCTATCCCGGCCGCGACATCGTCCTCGACGGGCTGGACCTCGCCATCCCGCCCGGCCAGCGCGTCGGCCTGGTCGGCTATTCCGGCGCCGGCAAGACCACGGTGCTGGCCCTGCTGCAGCGCTTCTGGGACCCCGAATCGGGCCGCGTGCTGATCGACGGCCAGGATATCGCGGCGCTCACCCAGGACAGCCTGCCCGAGGCGATGGCCGTGGTGCCGCAGGACACCGCGCTGTTTCATCGAAGCGTCATGGACAATATCCGCTATGGCCGCCCCGACGCCTCCGACGACGAGGTGCTGCGCGCCGCCCAGATGGCACAGTGCCGCGACTTCATCGAGGCCCTGCCCGAAGGCTTCGACACCGTGGTCGGCAACCGCGGCGTCAAGCTGTCGGGCGGGCAAAGACAACGGCTTGCCATCGCCCGCGCCCTGCTGAAGGACGCCCCGATCCTGCTGCTGGACGAGGCCACCAGCGCCCTCGACAGCGAGAGTGAGCGGCAGATCCAGGCGGCGCTCGACACGCTGATGCGCGGCCGGACGGTGATCGCCGTCGCGCACCGCCTGTCGACCCTCCAAAATTTCGACAGAATCATCGTCATGAATCGGGGTCGGATCGTGGAGGACGGCCCTCCGAGCGAGCTGGCCCAGCGCCACGGTCCGTATCGAGACCTGCTGCTGCAGCAGCATTCCGGCGTCTTGCCGGAGCTGCCCGAGGTGGCCTGAAGGGATAGCCGCGCATGTCGCGACTGGTCGTGGTTTCCAACCGTGTCGCCCCGATCACCGAGGGCGAGCCCACCGCCGGCGGCCTGGCCGCGGGCGTGATGGACGCGCTGCGCCACACCGGCGGGCTGTGGTTCGGCTGGTCCGGCCAGACCGTGCCCGACGTGGTCCCGGCCGAGAGCCTGCTGCCCGGCCATCCCCCCGCCGTCGCCCATTCCGGCCCGGTCACCCTCTACACCACCGACCTGACGCAGCGGGACTACAACGAATACTACCGCGGCTTCGCCAACGGCACGCTGTGGCCGATCCTGCACTACCAGACCGCGCTCGCCCGCTTCGACTGGGCCGAGTTCGAGGGCTATCGCCGCGTCAACCGCCACTTCGCCCACCACCTGACGTCCCTGGTCGGGCCGCAGGACGTCATCTGGGCGCATGACTACCACCTGCTCTGCCTGGCGGAGGAGCTGCGCGCCAAGGGCCTGCGCAACCGCATGGGCCTGTTCCTGCACACCCCCTGGCCGGCGCCCGCTGTGCTGATGACGGTGCCCGCCCATGCCGAGCTGGTGCGCTCGCTCTGCCAGTTCGACCTCATCGGCTTCCAGACCGAGGGCGACCGCCTGGCCTTCGCCGACTATGTCCGCCGCGAGCTTGGCGGCGAGGAATTCCCGGGCGGCGTGGTCTCGGCGCATGGCCGCCTGATCCGCACCGGCGTCTATCCCATCGGCGTGCATGTCGACCCGCTGCGCGCCGAGGCCGTGGCCGGCGCCGACCACCCGCAGATGGCCGCGCTCAACCGCGCCGTCGACGACCGCGCCCTGATCATGAGCGTCGAGCGCCTGGATTATTCGAAAGGCCTGCGCCAGCGCTTCGCCGCCTATGAGCGCTTCCTGGCCAACCATCCGGGCTGGCACCGCCGCGTCGAATACCTGCAGATCGCGCCGCCCTCGCGCTCCGACGTCGAGGCCTACCAGGCGATCCGCCGCGAGCTGGAGGGCGAGGCCGGCCGCATCAACGGCCGCTTCGCCGAGCTGGACTGGACGCCGCTGCGCTACCTGAACCGCAGCTTCCCGCGCAAGGCGCTGATGCCCCTCTACGCCGCGGCCCAGGTCGGCCTGGTGACGCCCCTGCGCGACGGCATGAACCTGGTCGCCAAGGAATACGTAGCCGCCCAGGACCCCGTGGACCCCGGCGTGCTGGTGCTGTCGCAATTCGCCGGCGCCGCCCGCGAGCTCGACGCCGCCCTGCTGGTGAACCCGCATGACGAGGCCGGCGTCGCCGCCGCCCTGGACCTCGCTCTGTCCATGTCGCGCGAGGAACGCCGGGAACGCCACGCCTCGATGATGAAGGTGATGCGCTTCAACAGCCTCGAACGCTGGCGCGACCGGTTTGAGGCGGACCTGCGGGCTTTGGCTGTGGTCGAGCAGGCTGCCTGAAGAGAAGGCAGGGGTAGGTTGGGGGAATGAATTCCCCCAAGCCCCCTTCTTTTTT
>NZ_MLCO01000277.1 GCF_001982615.1 Teichococcus deserti
CAGGCCCGCGACCTGCTGGAGAACACCAACAACGCCTCGGCCACCGGCAGCCCGTTTGCCTATTCCATGCCGGTGACCCGCTCGGCCGAGCAGGGCGCGCCGCTGGTGGTGGGCAATTCCGCTGCGCCGGAAGGCAGCCCGCTGGCCGCCGCGGTCGCCACCACCCGCGCCCATTCGGCCGGCCTGCCGCAGGCGGTGGGCAACTCGGCCGGCGCCCTGGGCGGCTTCGGCACCAGCCGCGTCCGCAGCTGATTTGACGATCCCGGGGCCTGAGGCCCACGGCCCGCGCGGAGCCCTCGACTAACCCCCTCCGCCGGGCCGCCCCCCCTCCCGGGCCGCAGGCCGCCAGGATCGATCAGGACAGGGCCGGAGCAGCTTGGCTGCCCCGGCCCTGACGCATTTCCGGGGGCCGGGGCGCTGGCCTATCTATCGGCCATGAACACGCGCCCCCTGAACACGCGCCAGAGCCTGCTCGACCATTGCGCCGCCCATCTCGGCACGCTGCGCGCCGAGGGCCGCTACCGCGACTTCGCGCAGCTGGAGAAGCTGGCCGGCCGCTTTCCGCGCTACCGCTGGCACCCGGCGGGCGGCGCCCCGCGCGAGATCACCGTCTGGTCGGCCAACGACTATCTCGGCATGGGCACCCATGCGGCGGTGCGCCAGGCCGCCCGCGACGCGGCCGAGGCGCATGGCGCCGGGGCAGGGGGCACCCGCAACATCTCCGGCACCTCGCCGCTGCATGCGGCGCTGGAGGCGGAGCTCGCCGACTGGCACGGCAAGCCGGCTGCGCTGCTCTTCGGCAGCGGGTACCAGGCCAACCAGGCGGCGCTTTCCTCCCTGCTGGCGGCGCTGCCGGGGATGGAGGTGTTCTCGGATACGATGAACCATGCCTCGATGATCGACGGCATGCGGCGCAGCCCGGCCCGCCGCCACATCTGGCGCCACAACGACCTGGCCCATCTGGAAGCGCTTCTGGCCGCCGCCGACCCGGCGACGCCGAAGGTCATCGCCTGCGAGAGCGTCTATTCGATGGAAGGCGACGTCGCGCCGCTGCACGCGATCTGCGACCTGGCCGAGCGCTTCGGCGCCATCACCTATCTGGACGAGGTGCACGCGGTCGGCCTCTACGGCGCGCAAGGTGCCGGCATCGCCGAGCGCGACGGCGCCGCTGCCCGCATCGACATCATCGAGGGCACGCTGGCCAAGGGCATCGGCGTCTATGGCGGCTACATCGCCGGCGAGGCCGCGCTGGTGGACTATGTCCGCTCGGTCGCCGGCGGGCTGATCTTCACCACCGCCCTGCCACCGACGGTGACCGCGGCGGCGCTGGCCAGCATCCGCCAGATCCGCGCTGACGCCGCGCTGCGCACCCGCCTGGCCGAGCGCGCCGCCGCGCTGAAGGCCGCGCTGGACGCCAACGGCCTGCCGCGCCTGCCGAGCGAGAGCCACATCGTCCCCATCCCGGTTCCCGGCGCCGACCGCTGCCGCGCCGTCGCCCGCCGGCTGCTTGAGGACTTCTCCCTCTACGTGACCCCGATCAACTACCCGACCGTGCCGCGCGGGACGGAACGGCTGCGGTTGTGCGCGACGCCGTTCCATGACGACGCGATGATTGGGGAACTGATCAAGGCATTGAAGGAAGTCATCTGAAAGAATGGGGGCTCCGCCCCCAAGCCCCCGCCGGGGGGATAGTATCCCCC
>NZ_MLCO01000278.1 GCF_001982615.1 Teichococcus deserti
TGTTCACGCGTAGGGTCGTCGGCAGCGGCAGATGTGTATAAGGGCCAGCCCGGCGCCCGATCCGGCGCTGCTGGAGGCCTCGCCCTTCGGCGGCCTGCCGCGCGTCACCACCGACGGCCGCGAGCCGCGCCAGCTCTACGCCCGCCCCTTCGACGCGGCCGAGCGCCGGCCGCGCATCGCCCTGGTCATCGGCGGCTTCGGCAATTCGCCGACCCGCTCGGAGGAGGCGCTGCGCCGCCTGCCCGCTGGCGTCACCGCCGCCTTCAACCCGCAGGCGCTGCGCCCGGACCTGCTGCTGGCCCAGGCCCGCGGCGCCGGCCGCGAGGTGCTGCTCGGCCTGCCGCTGGAGTCCGCCAATGGCGAGGCCGCCGAGCACAGCCTGCGCCCCGGCCTGAAGCTGTGGGAGAATCTGGAGCTGCTGCACCGCGCCATGGGCCGCATCGCCGGCTATGCCGGGGTCGTGGGCGCGCTCGGCAACCAGCGCGGCGAGCGCTTCGCCGCCGAGGCCGGCCAGCTGGAAGCCGTGCAGGAAGAGGTCCAGGCGCGCGGGCTGTTCTACCTCGACGCCCGCCCCGGCGCCGCGCCGCCGCTGGAGGGCGCCGGCGCCACCATCGACCTGGTGCTCGACGAGCCGTTGACCCGCGGCGAGGTCGAGCGGCGCCTGGCCGCCCTGGAGCAGATCGCCCGCCGCAACGGCAGCGCCATCGGCCTGGCCGCCGAGCCCTCGCCCCTGCTGGTCGACCGCATCGCCGCCTGGGCCGCCGGCCTCGAGGGCCGCGGCCTGGTGCTGGCCCCGGCCAGCGCGGCGCTGCGTGGCGCCGGCCCCTCCGCCTCCCGCTAAGGCTTTTTCTCAGATGTCCGACCTGCCCTATCGCCGCAATGTCGGCGCCGTGCTGTTCAACCGCGCCGGCCAGGTGTTGATCGCCCGCCGCGCCGACGTCGCCGCCGATGCCTGGCAGCTGCCCCAGGGCGGGCTGGATGAGGGCGAGGACCCGGCGGCCGCGGTGCTGCGCGAGCTCGGCGAGGAGATCGGCACCGCCGAGGCCCGCATCCTGGGCGAGGTGGAGGACTGGCTGACCTACGACCTGCCCGCCGAGCTGATCGGCAAGGCCCTGCGCGGCAAGTATCGTGGCCAGAAGCAGCGCTGGTTCGCCCTGGGCTTCACCGGAGCGGACAGCGCCATCCGCCTGGACCTCGACCCCCACCCCGAATTCAACGCCTGGCGCTGGACGGATCTCGAAGAGCTGCCGGGGATCGTGGTGGCGTTCAGGAAGCCGATCTACGAGCGGCTGGTCGTGGAGTTCGAGAAGTATAAGGGCTGGGCAGCCTAAGCGAAGGTAAGCGACTGGGGGCTCCGCCCCCAGGCCCCCGCCGGGGTGATCGTATCACCCCGGACCCCGCCATCTGTTGGCACCTTGAGGCCATAGTTGGGACTCTTGTGAATGCGGGGGTCCGGGGGCATTCAATGCCCCCGGTGGGGTCCAGGGGCAAAGCCCCTGGCCTCCCCTGCCTTCTCTCAGGCCCCCGCCACAGTCAGGTCATCCACCCGCAGCGTCGGCGCGTCGGTCCCCCGCCGGAACGTCAGATCGCCCGCGGCGCGGAGGCGAAGGAACATGTCCTTCAGATTCCCCGCGATGGTGATCCCCGACACCGCCTCGGCCAGCTCGCCGCCCCGGATCATGAAGCCCGCGGCGCCGCGGCTGTAGTCGCCGGTCACGCCGTTGACGCCCATGCCGATCATCTCGGTGACATAGATGCCGTCGTCGATATCGGCCATCAGCGCGGTGGGCGAGCCCTGGCCGCCTTCGAGCCACAGGTTGGTCGTCGCCGGCGCCGGGGGGCCGGAGATGCTGCGGCTGGCATGGCCGGTGGAGCGCAGGCCGAGCTGCCGCGCGCTGCGCCAGTCCAGCACCCAGCTGGCCAGGATGCCGTCTTCCACCAGGGCGAGCGGCGCGCCGGGCATGCCCTCGCCGTCGAAGGGGCGGGAGCGCAGCCCGCGCACGCGCAGCGGGTCGTCGCGCAGCGACAGGCCCTCGGGCAGTACTCGCTGCCCCATGCGGTCGCGCAGGAAGGAGGTGCCGCGCGCGACGGCCGCCCCGTTCAGCGCCGAGGCCAGGTGGCCGATCAGGGATCCGGCCACGCGCGGGTCGTAGATGATGTGCCGCTTGCCGGTCTTCGGGCGGGCGGCCTTCAGCCGGCGGATGGCGCGCTCGCCGGCATTGCGCCCGAGGCTGGCGGGGTCTTCCAGGTCGTCCAGGTGGACGGCGCTGGAATGGTCGTAGTCGCGCTCCATGCCGGTGCCGCTGCCGGCCAGCGCGGTCACCGAGGTCGAATGCCCGGTGCGGGCATATTCGCCGGCGAAGCCGTTCGAGCTGACCAGCGCGATGCCGGTGCGCGAGTAGCTGGCATCCGCCCCCTCGCTGTTGGTGACGCCGGCGACGGCCAGCGAGGCCTCCTCGGCGGCGCGGGCGCGGGCGATCAGCGCCTCGACGCTCGGTTCGGCGTCATCCGCCAGATCGAGCGCGCGCGGCAGGGCGGCATGGAACTCGCCCAAACCGCCGAAACTGTCCTCGGGCACGGCGCGGGCCATGGCGACGGCGCGCTCGGCCAGGGCCTGGAAGCCGCGCGGATCGGCGTCGGTGGAGGAGACGATGGCCTGCTGCCGGCCGACCAGCACGCGCAGGCCGAGGTCCAGCCCCTCGGAGCGCTCGAGCTGCTCGAGCTTGCCCAGGCGCCACTGCACGGCGAGCGAGGTGCCGCTGATCAGCAGCGCGTCGGCGGCCTCGGCCCCCGCGGCGCGGGCCGCGGCGACCAGGGTTTCGAGCCGCTCGAGCCGGTTCATGCGGCGAGCTTCTCCGCGATGCTCGGCAGGCCCGGCACCTTGCCGGCCGGACCCAGCGCCGCCAGCGTCGGGCGCGAGCGGAAGATCTTCGCCGCCGCCGCCTGCACCTGCTCCACCGTCACCGCGGCGATCTTGGCCTTGGTCTCCTCGACCGGGATGATGCGGCCATGCACCTGGATCTGCCGGGCCAGCTGCTCGCAACGGCTGCCGGTCGATTCCAGCGACATCAGCACCGAGGCGCGCAGCTGCGCCTTGGCCCGCGCCAGCTCCTCCTCGGTCACGTCGTGCTGGACGCGCTTGAGCTCCTCCAGCGCCACCGGCACCAGCTCGGCCGCCTGGTCCTCGCCGGTGCCGGCATAGACGGCGAAGAGCCCGCTGTCGCGGAAGAGCTGGGCGAAGGAATAGATCGAATAGACCAGGCCGCGCTTCTCGCGGATCTCCTGGAACAGGCGCGAGGACATGCCGCCGCCCAGCAGGGTCGAGAGCAGCATGGTCGGGTAGTGCATCGGCGTCGCCACCGCATCGGCCTCGAAGCCCAGCACGACATGCACCTGGTCGAGCTCGCGCTCCTCGCGGAACTCGCCGCCGCCGTAGCGGGCGACCTCGGCCGGGCTCGGCGCCACCAGCGGCAGGTCGGCGAAATGCTTCTCGACCAGGCCGACCAGCTTGTCATGCTCCAGCGCACCGGCGGCGGCGACCACCATGCGGCTCGGCCCGTAATGGCGGCGCATGTAGTCGGTCAGCACGGCGCGGCCCATGCCGCCGACGCTCTCCTCGGTGCCCAGCGTCGGGCGGCCCATCGGCTGGTCGGGGAAGGCGGTCGCCTGGAAATGGTCGAAGACGATGTCGTCCGGCGTGTCGTTGGCCTGGCCGATCTCCTGCAGGATGACGCCGCGCTCGCGCTCCATCTCCTCGGGGATGAAGGTCGAATGGGTCAGGATGTCGCCGATGATGTCGGCGGCCAGGCCCATGTCCTCCTTCAGCACCTTGGCGTAGTAGGCGGTGTTCTCCCGCGCCGTATAGGCGTTCAGGTGGCCGCCGACATTCTCGATCTCGCGGGCGATGGCGGCGGCGTCGCGCTTGGCGGTGCCCTTGAAGGCCATGTGCTCGAGGAAATGCGAGGCGCCGTTCTCGGAGGCCGATTCGTCGCGCGTGCCGGCATGGACATAGGCACCGATGGAGACGGTCTCGACCCGCGGCATGGCCTCGGAGACGATGGTCAGTCCATTGGAAAGGCGCGTCAGCCGCACCGCATCAGACATGGTTCAGAATTCCCTGGGGCACGCCCGGCAGGTTGGGCGCGCTGCTGTCGTTGAGCAACAATGTAAGGGCTATAGCCGCGCTCTGCGACCCCGTTGCCGGGCATTGCCGTCAGGGCAGACCTGCCGTCAAACGGTGACGCGATCCCCTGCGCCAAAGCTCTTGTCCCTTCTGGCCTTTGGAAGACGACCCTGACACCCCATCTCAGTAGCAGGACGGGACCGACAGAGGGGGAAGATCCATGCGTGTCATCCGCCGCGCGGCTGCCTTGGCCGCGCTATCCCTGGGCATCGGGCTGCTGGGCGTCGCGCCCGCCGCCGAGGGCAAGAGCCCGCGCCGCGAGGCCCAGGCGCAGAGCCAGCGTCACCATCACGCCGCGCCGCGCGTGCAGCGCGGCCGCGCCTCCTTCTACGCCAACCGCTTCCATGGCCGCCGCATGGCCAATGGCCGCCGCTTTAACCGCAACGCCCCGGTGGCGGCCAGCCGCACCCTGCCCCTGGGCACGGTCGCCCGGGTGAGGAACCTGGAAAACGGCCGGACGGCGGTGGTGACGATCGAAGACCGCGGACCCCACCTGCGCAGCCGGGTGATCGACCTGAGCCCGGGCACCGCGGCCCGTCTCGGGATCCTCCGGCAAGGCGTGGCGATGGTGGAGGTGACGCCGATCAGGGTTCCGGATCAGCCGGGGTAAGTCAGGGAAGAGAGGGGCAGGCCAGGGGAATGAATTCCCCTGGACCCCATCTTCTTTCTGTCTGTTGGCCGTTGGACAGTCGGCGCTGCAACGGCACCGACGCCCGGGCATCACGGCGGGACGCCGTTCTCACAAAAAAACAGCGCGCCCTCAAAGGTCGCGCTGTCGCGGGACCGGGCCATGTATCGTCCCCACGTGGAGACGGCAGTCACCTCAGAAACAAGAAGAGGGTCTGGGGGAATTCATTCCCCCAGCCTGCTCCTGCCCCTCTCTTAAGCCCCTGTATTCCGCCGCACATGCCCCCGCACCGCCGCCTCGATCTGCCCCAGATCGTTCGGCAGCACAGCAAAGCGTTCCTCGCGGTCGTAGAGGTCGGCCATGCGCGGCGGCAGCGGCGGGCGGAAGCCGGTCGCCTTTTCCACCGCGTCAGGGAACTTCGCCGGATGGGCGGTGGCCGCCACGATGACCGGGATGCCCTTGTCGTCCGGCAGGTGGGCGCGGCCGGCGGCGATGCCAATGGCGGTGTGGGGGTCGGCCAGATAGCCGCAGTCGCGGTGCAGTCGGCGGATTTCCTCCAGCGTCGCCTCGTCGCTGACAGTGAAGCCCTGGATCAGGCGGGTCGCCTGCTTCCAGGCCGCGTCGGGCACCGGCATGCGGCCCTCGGCGCGGAAGCGCTGCATGGTGCTGGCGGTGGCCTGGGCGTCGCGGCCGAGCAGCTCGAACAGCAGGCGCTCGAAGTTGGACGAAACCTGGATGTCCATGCTGGGCGACAGCGAGGGCGCCACCTCCTGCATCGACATGTCGTTGCCGGAGAGGAAGCGCGCCAGGATGTCGTTGCGGTTGGCGCCAATGATCAGCCGCTCGATCGGCAGGCCCATGCGGCGGGCGACCCAGGCGGCCAGCACATTGCCGAAATTGCCGGTGGGGACGGCGACCGCCACCGGCCGGTCGGGGGCGCCGAGCGCCAGCGCGGCATAGGCGTAGTAGGGGACCTGCGCCGCGATGCGCGCCCAGTTGATCGAATTGACCGCGGAGAGCTGCATCTCCTGGCGGAAGGGCGCGTCGGTGAACATCGCCTTCACCAGGTCCTGGCAGTCGTCGAAGCTGCCCTGGACCGCGATGTTGTGGATGTTGGGCGACAGCACCGTGGTCATCTGCCGGCGCTGCACCTCGCTGGTGCGGCCCTCGGGGTGCAGGATGAGGACGTCGATGGCGGCGCGGTCGCGGCAGGCCTCGATGGCGGCCGAGCCGGTGTCGCCCGAGGTCGCGCCGACGATGGTCACCCGCTCGCCGCGCCTGGCCAGCACATGGTCGAACAGCTGCCCGAGCATCTGCATCGCCATGTCCTTGAAGGCGAGCGTCGGACCATGGAACAGCTCGAGCGCGAAGAGCTGCGGCTCCAGCTGCACCAGCGGGGCCGTCGCCGCGCTGCCGAAGCCGGCATAGGCGCGGTTCGCCAGCTCCAGCAGCTTGGCCTCCGGCAGCGACTCGCCGGTGAAGCGGGCCATCAGATGGGCCGCCACCTCGGCATAGGGCCGGCCGCGCAGGGCGCGCCATTCGGCCGCCGAGAGCTCCGGCCAGGTTTCGGGCATGAACAGGCCGCCATCCTCGGCCAGACCGGCCAGGAGGACGCCTTCGAAATCGCGGGCTGGGGCCTGGCCCCGGGTCGAGACATAGCGCATGGCGCGCGGAGACTAGTCCGGGCGCGGCCCGCTGGCCATGGCGTCCGCCGCTTGGCGGCTGCGCATTTCGGGTCCAGGCTTGATCCCATGAACACCGCGTCCCTGCTCGAGCGCCTGCTCGCCACCCCGGCCGCCACCCTGCCCTCCCATGCGGGCGACGGGCGGCTGTATTTCCTGCAGGACAGCGGCGGCTCCGCCCAGGTCTGGGAGCTGTCCGGCGCGGGCGGCGCACCGCGGCAGCGCACCGGGCATGCCGATGCGGTTTCCTTCGTCGCCGGCCTGCCGGATGGCGGCGCGATCTTCGGCCGCGACGGCGCCGGCGACGAGCGCTTCCAGCTCTACCACCTGCCGCCCGAGGGCGAGGCCCGGGCGCTGACCGCCGATCCGCGCACCATCCATGGCTGGGGCGCGATCTCGCCGGACGGGTCGCGCATCGCCTATACCGCCAACAGCCGCGACCCCGCCCATAGCGACGCCTGGGTGATGGACATCGCCAGCGGCGCGGCGCGCTGCGTCGCTGAGCGCGAAGGGCCGCACGAGCTGCCGGCCTGGAGCGCGGACGGGAACGCCCTGCTGCTGGCCACCGCCCCCCGCACCTTCGAGGCGACGCTGCTGCGGGTGCCGGTCGAGGGCGGCGCCGCGACGGAGCTGACCCCGCATCAGGACGATGCCCGCCACCTGAACCCGCGCGCCAAGGCGGATGGCAGCGGGTATTGGCTGCTCGCCGACCGCGGGCGCGAGTTCTTGGCGGTCGCCTTCCAGCGCGACGGCGCGGTTCCCGAGCTGCTCTATGCGCCGGAGGCGGATGTCGAGAAGCTGGAGCTCTCCCCCGACCAGCGGCATCTCGCCGTGGTGGTGAACGAGGGCGGCTATTCCCGGCTACGGCTGCTCGACGCGGCGGGCGCCGTGGTCGCTGAGCCCGCGCATCCCGCCGGCGTCATCACCAAGCTCTCCTGGTCGCCGGACGGCCAAAAGATCGTGTTCGACCTGGCGCGGTTCAGCGCGCCTTCCGCGCTCTATGCCGCGGGGCTGGACGGCGCCCCGGCTGCGCTGCTCCACGGCGCCACCCCGCCCGAGGGGCTGCGCGACTGGACGACCATGTCCTTTCCGACCTTCGATGGTCGGGAAATCCCGGCCTTCCTCGCCTTCCCCGGCGGCCCGATGCCGGCAGGGGGCTGGCCGATGCTGGTCTGGGTGCATGGCGGCCCGGCGATGCAGGCCCTGCCCAACTGGCGCGCCGACCTGCAGGCGGTGCTGGCCCAGGGCATCGGCGTGCTGGTGCCCAATGTCCGCGGCTCCACCGGCTATGGTGTCGCCTATGCCGCGCTGGACGACCGCGAGAAGCGGCTGGACAGCGTCGCCGACCTGGCCGCGGCGCATGCGCATCTGGCGACCCTGGCGGAGGTCGACGGCACCCGCATCGGCATCATGGGCCAGAGCTATGGCGGCTGGATGGTGCTGGCCGCGACCACCGAATATCCGGAGCTCTGGGCCTGCGGCGTCGATTTCTACGGCATCGCCAACTGGCAGAGCTTCTTCCGCAACACCGGCCCCTGGCGCATCGGCCATCGCGCGGCGGAATACGGCGACCCTGTCGCGGATGCCGAGCTGCTGCACCGCCTGTCGCCGCTGCACCAGGCGGCGCGCATCCGCTGCCCGCTGCTGGTGGCGCAGGGCCTGACCGACCCGCGCGTGCCCCCATCCGAGAGCGAGCAGATCGTCGCCGCGCTGCAGGCCAATAGGATCGCGGTCCAGTACCTGACCTTCGCCGATGAAGGCCACGGCTTCACCAAGCGCCACAACAGGCGCGCGGTCTACGAGGCGGTGCTGCGCTTCCTGGCGGCGCATCTGACAGCCTGAGAGGCCGGGGGCCTTGCCGCCCCCGGCGCGTCGCCTCAGTCGAGGATGCGGATCACCGCCTCGATCTCGACCGGCACGTTGGACGGGAGCGACCCCATGCCGATGGCCGAGCGGGCATGGCGGCCGCGCTCGCCCAGCACCTGCACCAGCAGCTCGGAGCAGGCGTCGATCACCTTGGGCTGGCCGCCGAAGTCGGGCGTCGCATAGACCATGCCGAAGAGCTTGAGGAACTCGACCTTCTCCAGCGAGCCGGCCGCCGCCTTGGCCACCGCCAGCAGGTGCAGCCCGCAAAGCACCGCGGCCTTCTGCGCCTCCTCCAGCGTCAGCGCCTCGCCCACCTTGCCGGTGGTCAGGCTGCCATCGGCGAAGCGCGGCACCTGGCCCGACAGATAGGCGACGTCGCCGGCCCGCTTGAAGGGGACGTAGTTGAACAGCGGCTTGCCCACCACAGGCAGGGTATGGCCCAGCGCCGCCAGGCGCGCTTCGGATTCGCTCATCGTTCTTCTCCCCCTCAGACGGTGCGGCCGCGCGCCGCGACCTCGACGAAACCCTGGAACTCCCCGCCGCGCACCAGCGCGATGCGGTCATGCAGGTTGCTCACCGGGCAGACATGGTTGGGCACCACGCGCAGCCGCTCGCCCAGCGCCGGCTTCCTGGCGCAGGCCGAGAGGTCGACCATGCCGTGCTCCTCGCTCAGCCGCTCGAGCCTGGCCTCGGGGTAGTCGGGGAAATAGCCATACCCCTCCTGCACGCCGGCCGGCATGATGTCGGCGGCAAAGCTCTTGCTGCCGCCGTCGATCACCGCGCGGTCCTCGGTCGGGCGGCTGATCACCGTGACATGCAGGTGCAGCGCGCAGTCGGCCCAGCCGGCATGGCCGGCGGCGACCATCATGCGGTCGTTGTAGATATACGTCCCGACCCGCAGCTCGTTGATCGGCGCCGTCTCATGCGCGTGGAAGGCGTTGGGCGTGCCGCCGCCGGTCAGCACCGGAGCGGCCATGCCGCGCGCTTCCAGCTGCGGCAGGGCGACGGCCAGGAAATCGGCGCTGGCGGCGCTCAGCGGATAGGTCATCAGCCCGTCCAGCCGCAGGCCGGCCGTCGCGCGCACCGCCTCGGCCAGCTCCAGCATGGCGTCGACCGAGGTGACGCCGGTCCGCGCCGCGCCGCTGTCGAACTCGATGACCACGCCGATCTCGGCGCCCGACTGCTTCGCGGCGCTGGCCGCCGTGGCGAGCGCGATCGGATTGTCGATGGCGACCCGCATCTTCGCCCGTGGGGCCAGCGCTGCCAGCCGCTTGGCCTTGGCCTCCCCCATCAGCGGGTAGGAGATGAAAATATCGGTCAGGCCGGCATCGACCATGACCTCGGCCTCGCCCAGCTTCTGGCAGGTGATGCCCTGCGCGCCGAGCTCCACCTGCCGCTGCGCCAGCGCCGGGATCTTGTGCGTCTTGATATGCGGCCGCAGCGCCAGGCCGTGCTGGTCGCAATAGGCCTGCATGCGCTTCAGATTCGCCTCGACCACATCGAGGTCGACCACGGGCACGGGGGTTTCGAGAGAGGCGAGGTCCATCACAGCTCCAGCAGGCTTCTTTCAGGCCGCCAGAGCAAACACCGGATGGGCGCCGCTGTCGCCCCCCTTCAGTCGCCGCCGCGGAAGGCCCGCGCCAAAGCGTGCCACATCGGCTTGCGCTGCCAGTTGTCGTCCAGCGGCAGGCCGCGATGCACCCGCCCCTGCCCCATGGCCACCGCCGGCGTGTTGGCCAGCCAGGAATATTTGTCGCTCAGCCCCCAGCTGAGCACCGTGCGCGCGCCACCCTCCAGCGCGGTGGAGACGAAGGCATAGGTGCGCTCGGCGACCAGCGCGTCGCGGGCGGCGATCTCCTGCGGCGCGTCCCAGGTCTCGCGGATGTCGAGCTCGGTGATCAGCACCTGCAGCCCGAGCGAACGCACCTCCGCCAGGAAGCCGGCGAAGGACGCGGCATTGAAGGGCCGGGACATGTGCAGATGCCCCTGGATGCCCAGCGCATCGAGCGGCACCTTCCGCTCCAGCAGCCCGCGCAGCAGGGCCAGCAGCTGCTGCCGCTTCAGCAGCGCCTCCGGCACGTCTTCCTCGAAGCCGTATTCGTTCAGCACGATGCGCAGCGTCGGATCGCGCTCCCGCGCCATCTTCAAGGCGATGTCGATGTATTCCGGCCCCAGCGCCCGCAGCCAGGGCGTGTCGCGCAGCTGGTCGCCGGCGGTCGCGATCGGCTCGTTCACCACGTCCCAGTCGCGGATCTGGCTGCGCGTGTGGCTCAGCACCCGGTCGAAATGCGCCGTCATGATGCCAAGCGCACGGTCGCGCCCCTCGGTCAGCGCCCGCTCGGCCCAGGCCGGCAGGCTCTCGTGCCAGACCAGGGCATGGCCGCGCAGGGTCCGCCCGCGCTGCTGCGCCCAGCGCAGCTGCGCATCGAGCAGGGAGGTGTCGAACTTGCCTTCCTCCGGCTGCAGGGCCGCGAACTTGCCCTCCCATTCCGAAACGATGACCGCGGCCTCGGCGGCGAAGGCCGCCTCATAGGCGGGGTCGCGCTGCATCAGATGCGTCAGCATCGCGGCGCCGAAGCTGATGCCGCGGGCCCGGGCGATCTCGCCCAGCCCGGTCATGGCGCGCAGCACCTCGGGCATCTGCTGGTCCTGGGCCCGGGCACGCACGCAGCTGGACAAGGCCAGGCCGCTGCCGGCCAGAAGAAAGCCACGACGGGCCAGCGCCGGGGCCGAAAGCGGCCGGGCGGGAAACTTCGGGCTCAGGGAAACCTCCGGCGCGCTGCGGGACGGTGTCCAGGGTACCGGGTCAGGTTCCTTGTCGCAACGGATGAGAAACCTTTCGGGCAGTTTAGAAAGGCAAGCCGAAGGCCAGGGGGAATGAATTCCCCCTGGACCCCCATCTTTTTTCTGCGGTGACTGCCGTGTCCACGTGGAGACGGGCGGTGAAACGGCCGCGCCGAAGCGCGACCTGGGGGCGAGCGCCATTCCATGAAAACGGCGTCCCACCGTGCTGCCCGGGTGTCGTGGCCGGCGAAGGGCTGGTCGTCGAACGGCCAACAGACAGAAAAAAGAAGGGGTCCAGGGGAATTCATTCCCCTGGCCTGCCCAAAAACGAAAAAGCCCCGAACCTTACCGGTCCGGGGCTTTCTCAATCGTTCACCGGGAGGCGTCGATCAGGCGGCTTCCGCGGCCTGTTCCATCTCGCGGGCGGCGAGCAGCCGGTCCATGGCGCCTTCGCGCTCCTCCGGGGTCGCGGAGGCGGCGGCGGCTTCGTAGTCGGCCTCGGCCTTCTTCACCCGCGCTTGGGCTTCGCTGCGGGACAACTCGGCCAGCGGCGTGGCTTCGTCGGCCAGCACCGTCACCCGGGTCGGGGTGATTTCCGCGAAGCCGCCCATGACGAACAGCTTCTCGGTGATCGCGCCGTTTTCCTGGACGCGGATGACGCCGCCCTTGAGGGCCACGATCATCGGCGCCATGCCGGGCAGCACGCCCATCTCGCCTTCCGCCGCCGGGATGATCGCCATCTCGACGGGGCGGGAGAGGAGCAGCTTCTCCGGGCTTACCAGCTCAAGGTCGAAGGTCGCCATGGGTCAGCTCCCTATCGATCCTCAGGCCGCGGCCTTGAGGCCTTCGGCCTTCTTCACCGCGTCCTCGATGGTGCCGACCATGTAGAAGGCGGCTTCCGGCAGGTGGTCGTACTCGCCCTTGCAGATGGCGGCGAAGGACCGGACGGTGTCCTCGATCTTGACGAAGACGCCCGGGGTGCCGGTGAAGACCTCGGCGACGTGGAAGGGCTGGCTGAGGAAGCGCTGGATCTTGCGCGCGCGCGCCACGATCAGCTTGTCGTCCTCGGACAGCTCGTCCATGCCCAGGATGGCGATGATGTCCTGCAGCGACTTGTAGGTCTGCAGGATGCGCTGCACTTCGCGGGCGGTGTTGTAGTGCTCGTCGCCCAGGATCCGCGGGTCCATCGCACGGCTGGTGGAGTCCAGCGGGTCGACGGCCGGGAAGATCGCCTGCTCGGCGATCGAGCGCGACAGAACCGTGGTCGCGTCCAGGTGGGCGAAGGAGGTGGCGGGCGCCGGGTCGGTCAGATCGTCGGCCGGGACGTAAATCGCCTGGACCGAGGTGATCGAGCCCTTCTTGGTCGAGGTGATGCGCTCCTGCAGGGCGCCCATGTCCGTCGCCAGCGTCGGCTGATAGCCGACGGCCGAAGGAATACGGCCGAGCAGAGCGGACACCTCGGCGCCAGCCTGGGTGAACCGGAAAATATTGTCGATGAAGAAGAGCACGTCCTGGCCCTGCTCATCGCGGAAGTACTCCGCCATGGACAGGCCCGAGAGGGCGACGCGGGCGCGGGCGCCCGGCGGCTCGTTCATCTGGCCATAGACCAGCGCCACCTTGGAACCTTCGGTGGAGCCGTCCTCGCCGAGCTTGATGACGCCGGCATCGATCATCTCGTGATAGAGATCGTTGCCCTCGCGGGTACGCTCGCCGACGCCGGCGAAGACGGACACGCCGCCATGGCCCTTGGCGATGTTGTTGATCAGTTCCTGAATGGTGACGGTCTTGCCGACGCCGGCGCCGCCGAACAGGCCGATCTTGCCGCCCTTCAGGTAGGGGCACATCAGGTCGACGACCTTGATGCCCGTGACCAGGATCTCGGCCGAGGTCGCCTGGTCCTCGAAGGCCGGGGCCTGGCGGTGGATGGTGTAGGTCTTCTCGGACTTCACCGGGCCGCGCTCGTCGATCGGCTCGCCGATGACGTTCAGGATGCGGCCGAGGGTGCCCTCGCCCACCGGCACGGCGATGCCGGCGCCGGTGTCGACCACCTCGGAGCCGCGGACCAGACCGTCGGTCGTGTCCATGGCGATGGTGCGGACGGTGCGCTCACCGAGGTGCTGGGCGACTTCCAGCACCAGGGTGCGGTCGCCGATCTTCACCTGCAGGGCGTTCTGCATGCGCGGCAGTTCGGAGGGGAACTGCACGTCCACGACAGCGCCCAGGACCTGCGTGACCTTGCCAACGTTGTTCTTCATGGCTGTGCTCATTCCCCTCAGAGGGCTTCCGCACCCGAGATGATCTCGATCAGCTCGCGGGTGATGTTCGCCTGACGCGTACGGTTGTAGGTCAGGGTCAGCTTGTTGATCATGTCGCCGGCGTTGCGGGTCGCGTTGTCCATCGCGTTCATCCGCGCGCCATGCTCGCCGGCGGCGCTTTCGAGGATCGCGCGATAGATCTGGATCGCGAGATTCTTCGGCAGCAGCTGCGCCAGGATCGTGGCCTCATCCGGCTCGTATTCGTACCAGGCCTGGGCCTCGCCCGACGCGGTCTCGGCGGCCGCTTCCGGCAGCTCGGCCGGGATCAGCTGCTGGTCCGACGGGATCTGCGCGATGACGCTGCGGAAGCGGTTGTAGATCAGCGTGCAGACGTCGAACTCGCCGGCCTCGAGCATGCCGGTCAGGCGCTCGGCGATGGCGTTCGCATCCTCGAAGCCGACGCGCTTCTTGCCCTGGAAGGTGATCTCGCCGGCCATGCGGCTGGCGAACTCACGCTTCAGGTAGGTCGCGCCCTTGCGGCCGACCGTCAGGATCTTGACGGTCTTGCCGGCGGCTTCGAGCTTGCGGATGTGGTTGCGCGCATGGCGCCCCACATTGGTGTTGAAGGGCCCGGCGAGGCCGCGATCGGCGGTCACCACGACCAGCAGATGGACCTGGTCGGAGCCGGTGCCCACCAGCAGCTTCGGCGCGTCAGGGTTGCCGGCCACCGCCTGGCCGAGGGAGGCGAGCATGCGCGCCATCCGCTCGGCATAGGGGCGCGCCGCCTCCGCCTGAGACTGGGCGCGGCGGAGCTTCGCCGCCGCGACCATCTTCATCGCCTGGGTGATCTTCCGGGTCGACTTGACGCTGTTGATGCGCCCCCGGAGCTCCTTCAGGTTGGCCATGGATTACTCCCTTGAGCCTACCTTCAGGCCGCGAAGGACTTGGCGAAGCCGTCCATGAAGGACACCAGCTTGGCCTCGTTCTCCTTGGTGATCTCCTTCTTGTCGCGGATGCTCTCGGCGATCTCCGGCGCGTTGGCGCGGATCGACGACAGCAGCTGCGCCTCGAAGGCACCGACCTTGTTCACCGGCACCTTGTCCAGGTAGCCGCGCACGCCGGCGAAGAGCGAGATCACCTGCTCCTCGATCGAGACGGGCTTGAACTGGGGCTGCTTCAGCAGCTCCGTCAGGCGCGCGCCGCGGGCCAGCAGGGCCTGGGTCGAGGCGTCGAGGTCCGAGGCGAACTGGGCGAAGGCCGCCATCTCGCGGTACTGCGCCAGCTCCAGCTTGATCTTGCCGGCGACCTGCTTCATCGCCTTGACCTGCGCGGCCGAGCCGACGCGGGAGACGGAGAGGCCGACGTTCACCGCGGGGCGGATGCCCTTGAAGAACAGCTCGGTCTCCAGGAAGATCTGGCCGTCGGTGATCGAGATCACGTTGGTCGGGATGTACGCCGAGACGTCGCCCGCCTGGGTCTCGATGACCGGCAGCGCGGTCAGCGAGCCGAGGCCGGCGGCCTCGCCCATCTTCGCCGCGCGCTCGAGCAGGCGGGAGTGCAGGTAGAAGACGTCGCCCGGATAGGCTTCGCGGCCCGGCGGACGGCGCAGCAGCAGCGACATCTGGCGGTAGGCGACGGCCTGCTTCGACAGATCGTCGTAGAAGATGACCGCGTGCTTGCCGCTGTCGCGGAAGAACTCGCCCATGGCGCAACCGGTGTAGGGCGCCAGGAACTGCATCGGGGCCGGGTCGGAAGCCGTCGCGGCGACGATGATCGAGTACTCGAGCGCGCCGTTCTCTTCGAGGGTGCGCACCAGCTGGGCGACCGTCGAGCGCTTCTGGCCGACGGCGACGTAGATGCAATAAAGCTTCTTGCTCTCGTCGGTGCCGGCGTTGATCGCCTTCTGGTTCAGGATGGTGTCGATGATGACAGCCGTCTTGCCCGTCTGGCGGTCGCCGATGACCAGCTCGCGCTGGCCGCGGCCGATCGGGATCAGGGCGTCGATTGCCTTGATGCCGGTCTGCATCGGCTCATGCACCGACTTGCGCGGGATGATGCCCGGCGCCTTCACCTCGACCTGGGTGCTGGTCACGTCGACCAGCGGGCCCTTGCCGTCGATCGGGTTGCCGAGGCCGTCGACCACGCGGCCGAGCAGACCCTTGCCAACCGGCACGGAGACGATGTCGCCGGTGCGCGAGACGCTGTCGCCCTCGCGGATGCCGCTGTCGTCACCGAAGATGACGACGCCGACATTGTCGGTCTCGAGGTTGAGCGCCATGCCCTTGAGGCCGGCGGAGGGGAACTCCACCAGCTCGCCGGCCATGACATTCTGCAGGCCGTAGACGCGGGCAATGCCGTCGCCAACGGTCAGGACGGTGCCGACTTCGGCAACATTCGCTTCGGCGTCGAAGCCGGCGATCTGCTGCTTCAGGATCTCCGAGATCTCGGCGGGACGGATTTCCATCAGGCGGCCCCCTTCATGGCGTACTGCAGACGCTGCAGCTTGGACTGGATCGAGCTGTCGTAGAGGCGGGACCCGAGACGGACCACGAGGCCACCCAGCAGGGTGGGATCGAGGCGCTCGACCAGCTTCACGTTGGAATAGCCGGCCTCGGTCAGGCGCGCCGCGAGCTGCGTGCGCTGGACGTCGGTCAGCGGATGGGCGGTGGTGACCTCGGCGGTCTGCTGGCCACGCTGTTCCGCCAGCAGCACGCCGAAGGCGCTGAGCACCTGCGGCAGCGTCGACAGGCGGCGGTTGGCGATCAGCACGCCGACCAGGTTCCGGACGTCGCCGGAAACCCCGGCGCGTTCCAGCACGGCGAAGGCGCCGCGCTTCTGCGCGACGCTGTCCAGCCGAGGGTCATGGATGAAGGCAGCGAAGGCGGGGTCGGAGGCGAGCAGCGCGGCGAGCTTGTCCAGCTCGGCAGCGACGGCGTCGACCGCCTTCTTGTCCTTCGCCAGCTCCAGCAGGGCCAGCGCATAGCGCTGGGCGAGGCCGGAGGGGTGGGTCGCGTTCGGCGAGACGTTGGTCGCTTCGGAGGCCACGGAGGATCCCGTTCTCTTGCTTTCCCGGCGTCCTGCCGCGCGCGCGACCGACTCGTCGGTCTGGCGGCGGATGGACATGATTTCGACGCGAGCGGACGAGGCCCGCTGCGGCGGCCCGGCATTAACACAGGGGATTGCTTGGCGGCAACGGGGGCTGCGGCGGATTCGTTACCAGCGTTTCACCGGATGGGCACATTTTGTTGCCCGGAACCATGTTCCGCCCGACTGCCCTATCTCGGCGGCCCGGCCGCGCTTTCAACCCGCGGCGGGCCAGAAATCGCCCAGCGCTACCGCCTATGCCGCGACCGCGCAGGAAAACAGCGGCTTACAGAAAGCTGACCGGGTCGACATCGACCTGGACGCGGACCGAGGCCGGAATCTGCACCCGTCCCAGCCATTCGCGCAGCAGCGGCTGCACGGCAATGTCGCGCCGCGCCTTCAGCAGCAGCCGCCGCCGGTGCCTGCCGCGCAGCAGCGCGAGCGGCGCGGGCGCCGGGCCCAGCACCTGCACCCCCTCCCCCGCCGGCCCGGACAGGCCGAGGTCGCGCGCGACACGATCGGCCTCGCGCTCGTCCTCGGCGCTGACGATCAGCGCGGCGAGCCGGCCGAAGGGCGGCCAGTGGCCGGGGCGGCGCGCCTCGGCCTCGGCCGCCATGAAGCCGTCGAGGTCGCCGGCGACCAGCGCCTCCAGCACCGGATGCTCCGGGCTCCAGCTCTGCAGCAGCACGCGGCCGGGCGCCTCGGCGCGGCCGGCGCGGCCGGCCACCTGGTGCAGCAGCTGCACGGTGCGCTCGGCCGCCCGCAGGTCGCCGCCGGCCAGGCCCAAGTCGGCATCGACCACGCCGACCAGGGTCAGGTGCGGAAAGTGCCAGCCCTTGGCGACGATCTGGGTGCCGATGATCAGGTCGACCTCGCGCGCCGCGATGGCCCGCGCCGCCTCGGCCGCCGCGGCAGGCCCGGCGATGGTGTCGGAGGCCATGACCAGCCGCCGGGCCTCGGGGAACAGCAGCTCGGCCTCCTCCTGCACCCGCTCCACCCCGGGGCCGAGCGGGGTCAGGCTCGATTCGGAATGGCATTCCGGGCAATGGGGCGGGATCGGCTCGGCATGGCCGCAATGATGGCACTGCAGGCAGCGGCGCACCCGGTGCTCGACCAGCCAGGCGCTGCAGTTCGGGCAGCGCATGCGGTGGCCGCAGCTGCGGCACAGCGTCAGCGGCGCGTAGCCGCGGCGGTTGAGGAACAGCATCGCCTGCTGCCCCTCGGCCAGCGTCGCATGGACGGCCTCGACCAGCGGCGGGCTGAGGAAGCGGCCGCGCTCCGGCGGCGTGGCGCGCTGGTCGATCAGGCTGACCGCCGGCATCGAGGCGCCGCCATGCCGCACCGGCAGGTGCAGCGCCGCGTAGCGCCCGGTCTCGGCATTGGTCAGCGTCTCCAGGCTGGGCGTCGCCGAGACCAGCACGCAGGCCGCCTGCGACAGCCGGGCGCGCACCACCGCCATGTCGCGGGCGTGGTAGACGACGCCCTCCTCCTGCTTGAAGGCGGTCTCGTGCTCCTCGTCGACGACGATCAGGCCGAGATCGGGATAGGGCAGGAACAGCGCCGAGCGGGCGCCGACCAGCACCTGGATGCGCCCCTCGGCCAGGGCCCGCCAGGTGTCGCGCCGCCGCCGGCTGCCGAGCTCCGAATGCCACAGCGCCGGCGGCACGCCGAAGCGGCGCTCGAAGCGCTCCAGCCACTGGGTCGACAGCGCGATCTCCGGCAGCAGCACCAGCGCCTGGCGACCGAGCTTCAGGCATTCCTCCACCGCGTCCAGATAGACCTCGGTCTTGCCCGAGCCGGTGACGCCGGTCAGCAGCGTCACCCCGAAGGCCTGCGCGGCCGTCGCCTGGCGCAGCGCCGCCGCCGCGACCTGCTGCTCGCCGCCCAGCAGCGGGCCGGGCCGCGTCAGGTCGGGCGCCGGGAAGGCCTCGCCGGCCGGCATCAGCGCCGATTCGAGCAGCCCGGCCTCGGCCATGCCGCGCACCACGCCGGAGGAGACGCCGGCCTCGGCGGAGATGGCGGCGGCCGACTGCACGTCGCCCGGCTCGATCGCGTCCAGCACCCGGCGCCGGGTCTCTGTCAGCTTCCCCTCGCCCCGCTTGGCGCGCTGGCCGGCGGCCGAGAGGCGCCAGCCGGCTTTCGAGGCTGGCGGCTCCAGCGCGGACGGCGCGCTCATCGCCATGCGCAGCACCGCACCGGGAGGGTTCAGCGTATAGGCCGCCACCCAGTCGACGAATTTCCTCAGGCTGGCCGTCATCGGGGGGACGTCCAGCACCGCCCGGATGTCGCGCAGCTTCTTCTCCGGCAGGTCGGGATCGGCCTCGCCATCCCAGACCACGCCGATCATGCTGCGGCCCGAGAGCGGCACCTCGACGAAGCTGCCGGCCGCCGGGGCCTCGGCCCACACAGCGGGGACGCGGTAGTCATAGGCGCCGGCGAGCGGCAAGGGCAGCAGGACACGCAGACGGGCCATGCCGCCTTTGTCGGGCGGCGCGGCCTTTCGTTCAACACCCTGTCTCCGCTAGAAGGGGGGCCTCGCAGGTCATCGCCACGGCCGTCAGGCCGTGCCGCCGCAGGGGAATCCCAAGATGAAGTTCTTCGTCGACACCGCCGAGGTGTCCGAAATCCGCGCGCTCGCCGAGCTCGGCATGGTCGATGGCGTGACCACCAACCCCTCGCTGATCGCCAAGTCCGGCCGCAACATGGCCGAGGTCATCGCCGAGATCTGCACCGTCACCCCGGGCCATGTCTCGGCCGAGGTCACCGCGACCGACTATGACGGCATGCTGGCCGAGGGCCGCTTCCTGCGCGGCATCGCCGACAATGTCTGCGTCAAGGTGCCGCTGACCGAGGCCGGGCTGCGCACCTGCCGCACCCTGACCGACGAAGGCACCCCGGTGAACGTCACCCTGTGCTTCTCGCCGGTGCAGGCGCTGCTGGCCGCCAAGGCGGGCGCCACCTACATCTCGCCCTTCGTCGGCCGGCTGGACGACCTGGCGCAGGACGGCATGCAGCTGATCGAAGACATCGTGCAGATCTACCGCAACTACCCGGATCTGAAGACCGAGGTGCTGGTCGCCTCGATCCGCCACCCGCTGCACATGGCCCAGGCCGCCCGGATCGGCGCCGATGTCGCCACCCTGCCGCCGGCGGTGATCCGCCAGCTGATCAAGCACCCGCTGACCGATCGCGGCCTGGAAGCCTTCCTGGCCGATTGGAAGAAGACGGGGCAGAGCATCCTCTGATAGGAACAGGCCGGGGCGCGCGTTTCTCGCCCCGGCCACCTCTGGAACAGATCGTGATGGACGGCGACACGGTTGCCGCCTGGCTGCGCGAGCACCCCGACTTCCTGGCCCAGCAGCCGGAGCTCTACCGGATGCTCAAGCCCCCCCGCCGCATCCATGGCGAGGGGCTGGCCGACCACATGGCGGCGATGCTGGCGGCCGAGCGCGCCGCCGCCCGCGACCTGGCCGACACCGCGCGCGAGAGCGACGGCTTCTCCGCCCGCACCCGCGCCGCCGTTCTCGCCCTGATCCCGAGCCAGGACCCGGCCGAGACCGTCCGCCAGGAATGGCCGGACCTGCTGGGCCTGGCGCATTGCGCCATCGCCGACGAAGGCACCCCGGGCCATCACCGCCTGACCCTGCCGCCCGGGACCGTCGCCCGCCTGCTGCCGGCCGGCCGCGACGCCCTGCTGCGCACCGCCCCCACCGACGAGCCGCTGCTGCATGCCGAGGCCGCGCCCCTGGTCTGCTGCGACGCCCTGGCCCGACTGCCGGTGCCGGGCGCCCCCGCTTTGCTGGTGCTTGGCGCCCGCCACCCGAGCGAGCTGCCGGCCCGCGGCGCCACCCCGCATCTGCAGTTCCTGGCCCGCGCCCTGGCCGCGGCGCTGTCGCGATGAACAATCCCCGCCTGACCGGCATCGCCGCGCGGCAGCTCTGGCTCGACTGGCTGGAGCGCGAGCGCCGCGCCAGCCGCCACACCCTCTCCGCCTATGGCGCCGACCTGGCCGATTTCCTGGGCTTCCTGAGCCGCCACCTGGGCGCCGAGCCCGACCTGGAGGCGCTGCAGGCGCTGCGCCCTGCCGACCTGCGCGGCTTCATGGCCGAGCGTGCCCGCAAGGACGGCGTCGGCACCGCCACCCGCGCCCGCCAGCTGGCCGCCATCCGCGGCTTTCTCCGTTTTCTTGCCCGTCACCACGGCCTGCAGCCCCTGGCCCTGGCCGGCCTGCGCGGCCCCAAAG
>NZ_MLCO01000028.1 GCF_001982615.1 Teichococcus deserti
GGCCAGCGGCGTCGCGCTCGGCGGTGGCGCGGCTGCGGGCGGCCTCCGCCTCGGCGCTGGCGCGGCGGGCGGTGGCATGGGCCTCCTGGGCGGCGGCGCGGGCGGCCTCGGCGGCTTCCAGCCCGGCGCGGGCCGCGTCCAGCGCGGCGCCGGCCTCCTGCTGCGCGGTCGCGGCGGCGGCCAGCATCTCGGGCAGCACGCGGCCGGCCTCGGCCTGCCGCTGCTGCGCTTCCAGGGAAGCCAGCTGCTGGCGCAGGCGCTCGGCGCGCTGGCGGGCGGCCTGGGCTTCGCTGGCCAGCCGGGCCACCTCCGCGGCGGCCTCGGCGGCGGCCGCGGCGGCGGCGTCGGCGGCACGCTCGGCGGCGGAAGCCTCCTCGGCGGCTTCGGCCTGGGCGGCCTCGGCCTCGGCGCGGCGGCCCGGCAGCGCGGCCAGGATGGCCGACAGAGAAGCATCCTCCTGCGCCAGGCGGCCGGCGGCGGCGGCGGCATCCTCGGCCAGGCGGGTGGCGTGGCCGTGGTCGTCCTGCAGGGTCTTCAGCCGGGCCTCGGCTTCTTCCAGGGCGGCGCGGGCGCGGCGCTCCTCGGCCTCCAGCCCTTCCTGCTCGACGCGGCGGCGTTCCAGCGCGGTGCGCGCCTCGCCCTCCGCCTCGCGCGGGGCGGGCAGCGCCTTTTCGGCGGCGAAGGCGCGGGTCGCAGCGTCCGCGGCGGCGGTCTCGCCGGCCCTGGTCGCGGCCTGGGCCTTGGAGAATCCCTCGCGGGCGGCGATCAGCGTCGCCTCGGCCCGCGCCACCAACAGCGAAAAGAACTCGGATTCGGCGGTGCGGGTCAGACCTGAAAGATTGCGATAGCGGGCGGCCTGGCGGGCCTGGCGCTGCAGCGACTGGCGCTGCACGTCGAGCTGCCCCTTCAGGTCGTCGGCGCGGGTCAGGTTGGTCTCGGCCTGGCGCAGCTTGAGCTCGGCCTCGTGCTTGCGGGCGCGCAGCCCGGCGATGCCGGCGGCCTCCTCCAGCACCTGGCGGCGCTCTTCCGGCTTGGCGGCGATCAGGGTCGCGACGCGGCCCTGGCTGACCATGGCCGAGGACCGGGCGCCGCTGCCGATATCGGCGAACAGCGTCTGCACGTCGCGGCCGCGCGCCTCGCGGCCGTTGATGCGGAAGCCGGTGCCCTCGCCGCGGACGATGCGGCGGGTGATCTCCAGCTCGGTCGCCGCGACATTGGGCGGCGGCGCCAGGCCGGCGGCATCCTCCAGCAGCAGCGTCACCTCGGCCTGGTTGCGGCCCGACCGGGTGGCGGTGCCGGCGAAGATGACGTCGTCCATCTCGCCGCCGCGCATGGCGCGCGCATTGGTCTCGCCCATCGCCCAGCGCAGCGCCTCGACCACGTTGGACTTGCCGCAGCCATTCGGGCCGACGATGCCGGTCAGGCCGGGCATGACCTCCAGCGTGGTCGGCTCGGCGAAGGACTTGAAGCCGGCGATGCGCAGCCGGGTCAGCACCGCGCGCAGCGCCGCCTCGCGCGCCGCGGCCTCGGCGGCGGCGTCGCGCGACGGCTCGGCCGCGCCATTCTCGGTCCCGGGCGGCGGCGTCACGCCGTCCGGGGTGGTGTCGGCCAGCGGCAGCTCGCCGGCTTCGGGACGCCCTTGGCTCAAGCGGCCTCCGCCACCTGCTGGGCGAAGCGGTCATAGGCCATGCCGCCGGGCACCACCTTGCTGCCGAAGACGAAGGTCGGGGTGGAGTTCACGCGGTGCTCCTGCTCGGCCTTCAGGCGGCCTTCCAGGATGGCGCGGCGCAGCCCCTGGTCGGCGACGGCGGCATCGACATCGGCGCGGCTCATGCCGGCCAGCGCCGCGACCTTGGCGATCTCGGCGACATTGTCGGCGCCGCGGGCGAAAGCCCAGCGGTCCTGGCTGCCCAGCAGCGCCGCGATGAAGCCCTCGTAGCGCTCGGCCGGCAGCGCGCGGGCGACCTGCGCCGCGGCCAGCGCCAGCTGGTCGAGCGGGAAGTCGCGCCAGACGATGCGCATCTTGCCGGCGCCAACCAGGTCCTTCTTCACCTGCGGCCAGACCTCCTTGTGAAAGGCGGCGCAATGCGAGCAGGTCAGGGAGAAATACTCGATCACCGTCACCGGCGCATTGGCCGGGCCGGACGAGCGCTCGCCCATGCGCGGGTCGGCCTCGGCGGGCGCCTGAGCGGCACCTTGGGCGGCACCCTGGGCGAAGGCGCCCCGGGAGAGGACCAGCGGGGCGGCGACGGCGGGCGCCAGCAGCAGCGAACGGCGGGAGAGCGACATGAAGCCTCCTGAAGGGTTCGGGTCTCGGGACCCGGGCGCCGTCTCTACAGCGAACCGGGCCGTCAGGCGATGCCCGCGGCTGATGCCGCCTCCGCGTGGCCCTGTCCATGGCTGTTGCACGAGGTCACGCGGCGCGCGGGCTTAAGCTACCTTAAGGCCCGCGCGCCAGGGCAGGATTTGCGGCCCAGCCCTGCCGCGGTTTTTGCCGCCGCCCGGTTGCGCCCTCCCAAGTTTCTGATATCGCCACGGATTTTCGATGGCGGCGGCGGCGGATCGGCGCCGAAACCCCGCGGCCGGATCGCGAAATGCGCGCCCGGCCGCCGCGCAAAAATTTCCGCGCGCGGCTCAGCCCGGCGGCGGCGCGGCGGCGGCAGGCTCCCCCCCCCGGCGATGGCCCAGGCCTGCGGCGCCGGCGCGGTGCCGGCATCCGCGGGGCGTTCCCCGGGCGGCGGGCCGGCCTCGAGCAGCAGGGCATGCACCCGAGGCGCCAGGCGCTGCGCCGTGGCGACGACCGCCGGGTCATGCGCCTGCAGGCTCTGCACCAGGCGAAGCTGCGGCGCCTGGGCCCGCACGGCGCCGGGCTCGGTCGCCGGGGTCACCAGGAGGCGGGAGACCGGCGGCGGCACCTGGGCGGCGATCGCGGCGATGACAGCGAGCCGCCTCTCCGGCAGCCCGTCCGCGCCAGCGGCAGGCCGATCGCCAAGTCCCCGGCCGCCACCGCCTGCCGCGCCTCGTCTTCGGTCCCGGTCAGGCAGACCTTCACGCCTGTGCGCGTCGCTTGGCCTTCCAGGACCCCGAGGCAAAGCAGGCGGCAAATCAGCGTTGTGCGCCCGCAGCTTGCGCAGCCTGCTCATGCTTTCATCCTGATATTTCTTACCGGCCGGATTCTGCCCGATTTTGGCGCAAACTGGCCGTTGCGCCGCGCCGAGGGGACGCGGAGCATGCCGGGCACCACGCCGCTTCTCGATCGCAGGAGGAATGCCATGCCCTTCTCCCCCGTCTTCCCGAGCGCCGCATGAAGCTGGCCGGTCGCATCGCTGTCGTCACCGGCGGCGGCTCCGGCATCGGCCGGGAATCCGCCCTGCTCTTCGCCGCCGAGGGCGCCCGCCTCTGCCTGGTCGACCGCGACGCCGCCGGCGCCGAGGAGACCGCCCGGCTGATCCGCGCCGAGGGCGGCGAGGCCATGACCCGGATCGGCGATGTCGGCGCACCCGGCGCCGCCGCGACCGACGTCGCCGCGGTGATGGCCGAATGGGGCCGGATCGACGTGCTGATGACCGCGGCCGGTTTTTCGTCGGGCGGCACCGTGGTGACCACATCGGAAGAAAACTTCGAGGCGGTGATCGCGGCCAATCTGGGCGGCACCTGGCGCTGGTGCCAGGCGGTGATCCCGGTGATGCAGGCGCAAGGCTCGGGCGCGGTGATCACCGTCGCCTCGCAGCTGGCGCGGGCCGGCGGGCGCAACAACAGCGCCTATATCGCCGCCAAGGGCGCGGTGCTCAGCCTGACCAAGACCATGGCGCTGGACTTCGCCCCCGACGGCATCCGGGTGAACTGCCTGCTGCCCGGCGCCATCGAGACGCCGCTGCTGCGCCGCAGCTTCGCCCGCCATGCCGACCCTGCCGTGCCGCGCGAGGCCAGCCGCAGCCGCCACCCGCTCGGCCGGTTGGGCCGGCCGGAGGAGGTGGCCAAGGCCGCCCTCTACCTCGCCTGCGACGATTCCAGCTTCACCACGGGCAGCGAGATGCTGGTCGACGGTGGCTGGCTGGCGGGCTGAGGCGATGTCGTCCCTGGATCTCCTCGCCACCCGCATTCGCGACGACCTGGCCCGCATCGCCCATCCGGCCCGCCCCTGGGTGCCGCCCCGGCAGGGGCCGGAGGGCGAGGCCGTGCTGGACGTGCTGGTGGCCGGGGCCGGCCAGTCGGGCCTGGCCATCGGCTTCGCCCTGCAGCGTGCCCGGGTCGAGCGCTTCTGCCTGATCGATGCCGCGCCGCGGGGCCTGGAAGGACCCTGGAGGACCTATGCGCGGATGCCGACGCTGCGCAGCCCGAAGGACTATACCGGGCCGGATCTCGACATCCCCAGCCTGACCTACCAGTCCTGGCACGAGGCCCGCTACGGCGCGGATCACTGGCAGGCGCTGGACCGCATCCCGCGGCAAGACTGGGCGGACTATCTGCTGTGGCTGCGCGACACCCTGGCGCTGCCGGTCGAGAACGAGACCGCGCTGGCCGACATCGCCCCCGCCCCCGGCGACCTGCTGGAGGCGACGCTGCGCCGCGCCGACGGCAGCCTCGAGAAGAAGCTGGCACGGAAGATCGTGCTGGCCACCGGGCAGGACAGCCTGGGCCGCTGGGTCATGCCCGATTTCGTCGAGGCGCTGCCGCAGCACCTGCGCGCCCATGCCGCCGATCCGATCGATTTCTCGGCCCTGAAAGGCAAGCACGTCGCGGTGCTGGGGGCCGGCGCCTCGGCCATGGACAATGCCGCCATGGCGCTGGAGGCCGGCGCCGCCAGCGCCCGCGTCTATTGCCGCCGCCCCGCGCCGCAGCTGGTGCAGCCCTATCTGTGGCTGACCTTCGCCGGCTTCCTGCGCCATGCCTCGGAGCTGGACGACGCCTGGCGCTGGCGCTTCATGCGCCACATCATCGGGCTGCGCGAAGGCTTCCCGCAGCCGACCTGGGATCGCTGCGCCCGCCACCACGGCTTTGCCCTCGTCGCTGGCACGCCCTGGCTGGGGGCGCGCGCGTCCGGCGACGGCGTCGAGATCGACACGCCCTCCGGCCCGGTCCAGGCCGATTTCCTGATCTGCGGCACCGGCATCGAGATCGACCCCGCCGCGCGGCCGGAGCTGTCGCGCTGCGCCGGCAACATCGCCAGCTGGGCCGACCGCTTCGCGCCGCCCCCCGGCGAGGACGATGCCCGCATCGCGCGCTACCCCTATCTCGCGCCGGATTATGCGCTGACCGAGAAGAACCCCGGCGAGACGCCCTGGCTGCGCCACCTGCACCTGTTCTCTATCGCCTCCACGATGAGCTTCGGCCCCTCCGGCTCCTCGATCAACGCCATGACGACCGCGGTGCCGAAGCTGGTGCGCGGCCTGACCGGCGCGCTGTTCCGCGAGGATCTCGAGACTCATTGGGCGGCGCTCGCTGCCTATGACGTGCCGCAGGCGGCGATGCGACCCGTGGCGGCGGCCTGATGGCACATCGCTTGCACTCCCATTCCCCCGCGCAGCCCGCCCCGGGCGCCCCGCAGAAGGACTGACCGCCCATGGACCTCACCCGCCGACAGAGCCTGCTGGCCCTGACCGCGCTGGCGGCCCCCGCCGGCATCGCCCTGCCCGCCGGCGCCCAGCCCGCGGCGTCCCGCGCCGAGACGCTGCGCCAGGTGACCGGCAACGCGGTCAACACGCTGGATCCGACCATGCCGGG
>NZ_MLCO01000279.1 GCF_001982615.1 Teichococcus deserti
ATCTGCCCGGGGGGGGTGGCGGCCTCGGCCAGCGGCGCGGTGAAGGACCAGGCGGCAAAGCCGCCGACGAAGAGGGCGATCGCCCCCAGGCCGAAGAGCAGCGTGCCGCGGGTGCGCGGGCGCGAGGCCTCGGGCGCCAGGTCGGGGGCGACCGGCGGCAGCGTGCTGACCGGGCGGTCGAGCGCGCCGCCTTGCGGAGTGGTGGTGATGCTCATGCGGCACCTCCGGGCTGGCTGGCGAGGCGGGGCGTGGGCTGGGCCGGGATCTCGGCCGGGCGCGGGCCCATCAGGCGCTTCAGAACCTCGGCCCGCGGCCCGAACATCTCCACCGCGCCATCCTTCAGCAGCAGCACCTTGTCGACATTCTGCACCAGCTGCGGCCGGTGCGAGACCAGCACCACGGTGCAGCCATTGGCCTTCAGCCCGTCCAGCGCCTTCTGCAGCGCGGCCTCGCTGTCGCCGTCCAGGTTGGAATTGGGCTCGTCGAGGACCACCAGCTTGGGCTGGCCGAACAGCGCCCGCGCCAGGCCCAGCATCTGCCGCTGGCCGCCCGACAGGTGCTGGCCGCCATCGCCGATCTCGGTGTCGTAGCCCGAGGGCAGGCGCAGGATCATGTCATGGCAGCCGGCCAGCTTGGCGGCGGCGAAGACATCCTCGGGCGTCGCATCGCCCATGCGGGCGATATTGGCGAAGACGGTGCCGTCGAACAGCTCGACATCCTGCGGCAGGTAGCCGACATGGCGGCCGAAATCCTCGCGCTTCCAGGTATAGACATCGGCGCCGTCGAGGCGGACCGAGCCGGCCGAGGGCGCGAGCGTGCCGATCAGCAGCCGGATCAGCGTGGTCTTGCCGGCCGCCGAGGGGCCGATGATGGCCAGGCTCTCGCTGGCGCTGAGCGCGAAGCTGACGCCCTTGATGATCGGCACGTTCTGGCCGGGCAGGCCATAGGTGACGCGTTCGGCCGAGAGCTTGCCGGTCGGGTCCGGCAGCGGCAGGCCGGGCGGGCGCAGCCGCGGCATGGCCAGGAAGGAGGAGAGGCGCTGCAGCGCCTGGCGGGCCTGGACCAGCCCCTTCCAGCCGCCGATCAGCTGCTCCACCGGGGCGAGCGCCCGGCCCATGATGATCGAGCCGGCGATCGAGGCGCCCGAGGTCAGCTGCTGCTGCAGCACCAGATAGGCGCCGACGCCGAGGATGGCCAGCTGCACCGCGAGGCGGAAGAACTTGGTGAGGGAGAGAAGAATGGCGGCGCGGTCGGCGGCCTGCTCCTGCGGCGCCACGGTCTCGGCGACGCCCGCGCGCCAGCGGCGCATGACGGCGGGCATCATGCCCATGCTGTCGATCACCTCGGCATTGCGGCTGAGCGCATCGACCCGGCGCTGCCCGGCCATGGCCGCGGTGTTGGCCTTCTTCAGCAGGTTCGAGGTGGTGACCTCGTTCAGCAGGGTCAGGATGAACAGCAGCACCGCGCCGCCGAGCGCGATCAGCCCCATGACGGGATGCAGCAGGAAGATGGCGGCGAGATAAATCGGCACCCAGGGGACGTCGTAGACGGCCAGCGCGCCGGGAGAGGCCAGCCAGGAGCGGCAGAAGCCCAGGTCGCGCAGCGCCTCCATCCGGTAGGGGCGGCCGCGCAGCTGGGATTCGAGGCCGCGCTCGAAGCCCTCGGGGGCGACGCGGGCCTCGATCCAGGCGGCGCAGCGCTGCATGACGCGGCCGCGCACCGCCTCCAGCACCGCCAGCAGGGCCAGGGCGGCCACGGCGATCAGGGTCAGGAACAGCAGGGTGTCGAGGCTGCGGGTGGCCAGCACCCGGTCGAAGACCTGCATCATGTAGAGCGAGACGGTCAGCTGCAGCAGGTTGACCATGCCGCTGAACAGGCCGACGGCGATGAATTCGCGGCGGCAGGCCTGGATGGCGCGGGACAGCGGCGTCGGCTCCTGCTGGCCGGGCATGGCCTGGCGCGGGGCGAGGGCCATGGCGGTCAGCCTGCGACCGGCAGGTGGCCGAGCCAGCCCGCGGTGATCGCGACCCAGCCGAGCCCGCCCGCCAGCAGCGTGGCGACGAAGCCGGCGACCACCAGCGTCAGGAAGCCGGGCGGCGACTTCATCCCCGCCAGCGCGCCGCGGGCGGCTTCCTGGCGGATGCTCTCGGCATGGTTGTGCAGATGGCGGAAGGACCAGTCGCCCAGCAGCTTCTCGGCCTCGGCGCGGCGCTGCGGCAGGCGCGTGGCGGCCTCGTCACCGGCGTCCTGGGCCAGGGCGAAGGCCAGCAGCGCGGTCACCCGGTCGCCGCCGGGGGCCAGGGCCAGCTCGCGCCAGCCGGGCGGCAGGGCCGAGGCCTGAGGTGGCTTGGCGCCGGGCGAGCTGCTGACGGCAGAGACGTCGGAACCGGCGTCGGAGGCCGCATCGGGCCGAAGGGGATGGGGCGCGGACATGCCGACGACAACTCCAGTCAAAAGGGCCCAGGGCGTGCGGGCCGGACGGATGTTTAGGCCGAACCGCGGGACCATAACAGGGCGGCCATACACGGCACGGCGGCATCAGGCCACCGGTTGAAACGAGACAGTTTTCTGGCGGCCGGCATCCCGCTGCCGGTCAATCGGCCACCCGCGGGCGGCGGCCCGATGGCTGGTCGCCGTCCGAAATCCCGTCCTGCCTAGGCCGGCTTTGTGACCGGGCTGTTGCCAGCCTGGAGCGCGGCCAGAGCGTGGCAGGTCGCCATCCGGGTCAACCAGGATGCACGGCCGGGGTTTCATCGAGCTTAGCGCCAGGCGCTGGCGAAAGGGTAGCAGGCTCACGACAACCCGGCCCTGCGATGGCGAGATAGGCGATGCGCCGCGCCTCCTGTCGGCCACGGGTAACGGTGTCGAGGATCAGCCCGACGGCCATTGCGAGAAAACTAAGCTGCAGGCAGCAGACCGAGGCCAGGAAGGTGGGCAGCCGCGGCACCAGCCCGCTTGCCAGATACGTGGTGAAAACCGGCGCGAAAAAGCCGATGGCGGCCAGCAGGAACAGGCCGGCGAGGGCGCCGAAGAAGGGCAGGGGACGCTCCCGCTGCAGCAGGGCCAGGATGGTTGCGAGAATCCGAGCGCCGTCATGGAAAGTGCGCAGCTTGGAGGCCGATCCGGCCGGCCGCGCGCCATAGGCCGAGCGGATCTCGCCGATCGGCATGCGCAGCTCGAGAGCATGCACGGTGAGCTCGGTCTCGATCTCGAATCCGCCGGACAAGGCTGGAAAAGATTTCACGAAGCGGCGTGACAGCATGCGGTAGCCGGAGAGCATGTCGGCCTGGCGGCGGCCGAAGATCGCGCCGACCAGCCCGGTCAGCAGCCGGTTGCCCCAGGCATGGCCGGGCCGATAGGCGGCGTCGCCCTGCCCGACGCGGACCGCGGTCACCATGTCGAGCCGCTTTGCCAGGGCCAGTGCCAGCATCGACGGCGCATCCGCCGCGTCGTAGGTTCCATCGCCATCGGCCATCAGGAAGAAATCGGCCTCGATGTCGGAGAACATGCGGCGCAGGACATTGCCCTTGCCCTGCAGCGCCTCCTCGCCGAGCCGGGCGCCGGCGGCGCGGGCGGCCGCCACCGTGCCGTCGGTCGAATTGTTGTCGTAGACGTGGATCTCCGCCCCCGGCAGCGCGGCGCGGAAGGCCGCGACCACGCCGGCGATGGCCACCGCCTCGTTGTGGCAGGGCAGCAGCACGGCGATGCGGGGGGCGGTCGGCATGGCGGGCGAAGCTCCGGCGTCTGCCTGCGACATGGGGTGGATCAGCCGGCGCGGAAGACGAAGCGGCGGCTCAGCAGAAAATTCCCCGCCATCCCGGCCAGCGACCCGGCGGCGACGCCGATCACCGGATGGGCGGCGGCGAGCGGCAGGCTGCCGACCAGGACAGCATAGGTGCCATAATTCACCGCGAAGCCCACCAGGTTGACCGCCAGGAACAGCGCCCATTGCTTTGCTGCGGGCGTGCCGGTCGCCTGGAAGGTCCAGGCCCGGTTCAGCGCCCAGTTGCCCGACGCTGCGGCGACATAGGACAGCACGCGGCCGAGATAGAGCCCGGCGCCGAGCTGCAGCGCGGCATAGAGCACCGCCGTGTCGACCAGGAAGCCGGCGGTGCCGACCACGCCGAAGCGCAGCATCTGGCCGATCAGCGCCACCTGGCCGGGGGAGAGGGGAAGGCTTCGCATGCCGCCCGGTTAAAGCCTGCGCCAGGCCGTTTCAGCAAGCCGCGCTGAAATCCGCAGGAACCGCGGGGTTTCCGGGGGGCGGCCCCCTTGCATCCTCGCAGGCCCTCGGCTTCCCTTCGCCGCGCAAGATCGGGCCGAAGGCCCCGGGGAGACCGAGAATATGTTCCGACGCCAATTGCTCAACGGCGCCGCCGCCATCGCCGCCGCCGCCACCGGCCTGCCGCGCGCGGCGGCCGCCCAGGGCGCCGCCCCCGCCGCGCCGGCGCCGGCCGCGCCGCGCGTGCTGAAGTTCATCCCCCAGGCCGACCTGGCGGTGGCCGATCCGATCATCACCACCGCCTATGTCTCGCGCAACCACGGCTACCTGATCTGGGACACGCTCTACGGCTTCGACCAGGACTACAAGCCGCAGCCGCAGATGGTGCAGTCGCACAGCGTCTCGCCGGACGGGCTGCAGGTCACCATGACGCTGCGCGATGGGCTGAAGTTCCATGACGGCGCGGCGGTGACGGCGAAGGACTGCGTCGCCTCGATCCGCCGCTGGGCGGCGCGCGACGCGCTGGGCCAGGTGATGGTGGCGACGCTGGCCGAGGAGGCCGGCAAGCCGACCGGCATCGCCGCGCCCGACGACAAGACCATCACCTTCAGCTTCAAGAAGCCTTTCCCGCTGCTCTTCGAGGCGCTGGGCAAGCCCGCGACCCCGGTCTGCTTCATGATGCCCGAGCGGCTGGCGAAGACCGACCCGGCCGTGCCGGTGAAGGAGATGATCGGCTCCGGCCCGTTCCGCTTCAAGGCGGATGAGCGGGTGCCCGGCGCCAAGATCGTCTATGAGCGCTTCGCCGATTACGTGCCGCGCGCCGATGGCGACATCAGCTGGACCGCCGGCCCGAAGAAGGCCAATTTCGACCGCATCGAATGGACCGTGATGCCGGATGCGGCGACAGCGTCCAACGCGCTGCAGAATGGCGAGGCCGATTGGTGGGAGCAGCCGCCGGGCGACCTGCAGGCCCTGCTGCGCCGCAACCGCAACGTCAACCTGGAGATCCAGGACCCGACGGGCCTGATGGCCATGGCGCGGTTCAACCACCTGCACCCGCCCTTCAACAACCCGGCGATCCGCCGGGCGCTGCTCGGCGCCGTCAACCAGGCCGATTTCATGACGGCGGTGATCGGCACCGACAAGAGCCTGTGGCGCGAGAATGTTGGCATCTTCACCCCCGACACCCCGCTGGCCAACGATGCCGGCATGGAGGTGCTGACCAGCCCGCGCGACTACGACAAGGTCAAGCGCGACCTGGCCGCCGCCGGCTACAAGGGCGAGAAGGTGGTGCTGATCGCGGCGTCCGACTTCCCCTCGCTGAACGCCCTGGCCCAGGTCGGCCATGACATGCTGAAGAAATGCGGCATGAACGTCGAATTCGTCTCCACCGACTGGGGCAGCGTCGTGCAGCGCCGCGCCAGCAAGGAACCGGTGGAGAAGGGCGGCTGGTCGATGTTCTTCACCTTCTGGGCCGGCGTGGACATGTTCAATCCGGGCGTCCAGCAGGCCATCCGCGGCCATGGCCAGTCCGCCTGGTTCGGCTGGCCCACCGCGCCGAAGCTGGAAGAACTGCGCACCGCCTGGTTCGAGGCGCCGGATCTGGCCGCGCAGCAGGAGATCGCCAGGCAGATCCAGCTGCAATGCTTCCAGGACGTGCCCTACCTGCCCTGCGGCCAGTATTTCCAGGCCTGGGCCTATCGCCGCAATCTCAGCGGCGTGCTGAAGGGGCTTCCCATGTTCTGGAATGTCCAGCGGAGCTGACGCGAATTGCCGCAGCGAGGCTGACCTAACCGGACTGCAATCCGCTTGGGCATCTGCTCTTCGCAGATGCAGCAAGGCGGGCGGGGCCTGGTCCCGCCCGCCTTTTTTCCGCCTTATTGCCCTTGCGGGCCGGGCGCTCTGCCTGTTCCATCCGGGACCTACAGGCGAGGCCCGACATCCGGGCGACAGGCGGCGGATGACGGGGAAGACCCCGCGCCGCCGCCGGCTTGCAGGGGAGTGGGTGGATGCAGGGATCCGGTCTGAACCGGCGTGGTTTCCTTGGCGCAGGCGCGCGGCTGGGCCTGGCGGCGACGCTGTCCCGGCCGGCGGTGGCGCAGAATGCCGCCGCCCAGGTGCTGCGGGTGATCCCGCAGGCGAATCTGACCAGCCTCGATCCCTTCTGGACCACCGCGGTGGTCACGCTGAACCACGGCTACCTGGTCTATGACACGCTGACCGCGGTCGATTCCAAGGGCGTGCCCAAGCCGCAGATGGCCGAGGGCTGGGAGGTTGGCGACGAGGGCCGCAGCTGGACCTTCACCCTCCGGCAGGGCCTGCGCTTCCATGACGGCGCGCCGGTGCTGGCGCGGGACTGCGTCGCCTCGGTGACCCGCTGGGCCAAGCGCGACGCCTTCGGCCAGGTGCTGTGGATGGCGGTGGATGCGCTGGAGGCGCTGGACGACCGCCGGCTGCGCTTCCGGCTGAAGATGCCCTTCCCCTATCTGGCGCTGGCCTTGGGCAAGAGCTCCTCGCCGGCCTTCATCATGCCGCAGCGCCTGGCCGAGGTGGATGCCTTCACCCAGATCCGCGAGGCGATCGGCAGCGGCCCCTTCCGCTTCATCGCCAATGAGTGGAATCCCGGGCAGAAGGCGGTCTGGGAAAAATTCGCGCAGTACGTGCCGCGGGATGAGGCAGCCGACGGGCTGGCCGGCGGCAAGATGGCAAAAGTGCCGCGCGTCGAGTGGACGGTGATCAGCGATCCGGCGACGGCGGCGGCGGCCATGTCGACCGGTGAGCAGGACTACTGGGAATATCCGCTGCACGACCTGCTGCCGATGCTGAAGCGCTCACGCGACCTGGTGGTGCAGCAGCGGCTGACCGAAGGCACCTATGGCTGCCTGCGCCTCAACCACCTGCAGAAGCCCTTCGACAATGTGGCCATCCGCCGCGCCGTCGCCATGGCCGTCGACCAGCGCGACTATCTGCGCGCGGTGGCCGGCGAGGGGCCGGATGCCTGGGGCGAATGCCCGGGCGTCTTCACCTGCGGCACGCCGCTGTCGAACGAGACCGGCAGCGGGATCCTGAAGACGCGCAATGTCGAGCAGGCCCGCGCCGCCCTGAAGGCCGCCGGCTATGCGGGCGAACGCGTCGTGGTGGTAGCGCCTGGCGATTATCCCCAGATCAATGCCCTGTCCCTGGTCACCGCCGATTTGCTGCAGCGCATCGGCATGAATGTTGAACTGGTTTCAACGGACTGGGGGACTTTGGTGCAGCGGCGCACGAGCCGCGAGCCGGTCGAGAAGGGCGGCTGGAGCGTCTTCCACACGACCTCGCCGGGCACCTCCTTGAACCTGCCGCCGATCCATCTGATGCTGCGGGCCAATGGCAAGGATGCATGGTTCGGCTGGCCCGACGACCCCGAGATCGAGCGGCTGCGCGCGGCCTGGCTGCAGGCGGCCGATGCGGCCGAGGGCAAGCGGATCGCCGACGCGCTGAATGCCCGCGCCATGGACACCATCCCCTACATCCCGCTCGGCTTCTACTGGCAGCCCTCGGTCTGGCGCCGCAGCCTGGCCGGCGTGCAGCCTTCTTCCTCGACCACCTTCTGGAACATCGAGAAGACGTAGCGGTCCCACGCCGCAAGTGGCACGCTATGTGCGGGGCGATCGCCGAAGGCGGAGCGGCAGCTTCGCCAGGGCGGCCGCCGCTCGGGGCTGGTCCCCGGACAGACGACAAGAAGACGGCCGAATGGCCGCACGCCAGAGCAGGGCAGGCGGGGGCTTCCCCCGCCAGGGGCATCAAGGGGGCGGCCGCAAAGGCCGCGGGGCTGGGAGACGAAGGGTATGACGATCGAGCGACGTTCCCTCTTCAAGGTCGCGGGAGCATCGGCGCTGGCCGCCGGCGGCCTCGGCAGCCTGGCGGCGCCAGCGCTGGGCCAGGGCGCCGCGGGCGGCGCCAGTGCCCGCACGCTGCGCTTCGTGCCGCAGGCGAACCTCGCCAATTTCGACCCGATCTGGGGCACCCAGTATGTCGTGCGCAACGCCGGCATGCTGGTCTGGGACACGCTCTACGGCCTCGACGAGAATCTGGCGCCGCAGCGGCAGATGGTCGAGCAGGAGGAGGTGTCCGCCGACGGGCTGACCTGGACCTTTAAGCTGCGCGAGGGGCTGAAGTTCCACGACAACACCCCGGTCACCTCGAAGGACGTGGTCGCCAGCCTGGCGCGCTGGGCGGTGCGCGACCCGATGGGGCAGATGATCCGCGCCATCCAGCAGGAGCTGGTCGCGGTCGACGACCGCAGCTTCCGCTGGGTGCTGAAGGAGCCCTATCCGAAGATGCGGCTGGCGCTGGGCAAGAACAATGCGCCCTGCAGCTTCATCATGCCGGAGCGGATCGCCAGGACCGATCCGTTCCAGCAGATTACCGAATATGTCGGCTCCGGCCCGTTCCGCTTCGTGCGCGAGGAATGGGTGCCCGGCGCCCGCGCCGTGTTCCAGAAGTTCGACGGCTACGTGCCGCGCGCCGAGCCGGCCTCCTGGATGTCGGGCGGCAAGCGGGCGATGGTCGACCGCGTCGAATGGGTCGTCATGCCCGACCCGGCGACGGCTGCGGCGGCGCTGCAGAACGGCGAGGTCGACTGGTGGGAGAACCCGATCTCCGACCTGGTGCCGCTGCTCAAGCGCAACCGCAACATCAACATCGACATCGCCGATCCGCTGGGCAACATCGGCAGCTTCCGCATGAACCACCTGCATGCGCCCTTCAACGATGTGCGCGCCCGCCGCGCCGTGCTGATGGCGCTGAGCCAGGAGGACTACATGCGCGCGCTGGTCGGCGACAGTTCCGACCTGTGGAAGTCGCTGCCCTCCTTCTTCACGCCGGGCACGCCGCTCTACACCGAGGCGGGCGGGGACCTGCTGAAGGGCCGGCGCGACTACGACGCCGCCAAGAAGCTGCTGGCGGAGACCGGCTACAAGGGCGAGCCGATCACCCTGGTCGTGGCGCAGGACCAGCCGATCACCAAGGCCTTCGGCGATGTCAGCGCCGACCTGCTGAAGCGCATCGGCATGAATGTCGACTTCGTCGCCACCGACTGGGGCACGGTCGGCAGCCGGCGCGCGCTGAAGACGCCGCCCAGCCAGGGCGGCTGGCATATCTTCCACAGCTGGCATGCCGGGGCTGACTGCATCAATCCCGCCGCCTATACCGCCCTGCGGGCCAATGGCGACGGCGCCTGGTTCGGCTGGCCGAAGAGCGACGCCGTCGAGGCGGCGCGCAACGAGTGGTTCGCCGCTCCCAACCTGGAGGCCGAGAAGGCGGCTGTTGCCAAGATGAACAAGGAAGCCATGGAGTTCGGGCTTTACGCCCCCACCGGCTTCTTCCTGTCCTACCAGGCCTGGCGGAAGAACGTGAGCGGCGTCGTGAAGGCGCCGATCCCGTTCTTCTGGGGCGTCACCAAGAGCTGATCGAAGAGCATGTTCGCCTACATCATCCGACGTTGCCTGGCGACCATCCCCGTGATGGCGATCGTCGCCTTGTTTGTCTTCAGCCTGCTCTACATCGCCCCGGGTGACCCGGCGGCGGTGATCGCGGGCGACCAAGCCACGCCGGCTGATGTGGAGCGAATCCGCGCCAGCCTTGGCCTGGACCGCCCCTTCCTGGTGCGGTTCGGCGAATGGGTGTTCCGCATCATCCAGGGCGACCTGGGGGTGTCGATCTTCACCAACCTGCCGGTCACCCGCATGATCGCGCAGCGCATCGAGCCGACGCTGTCGCTGATGGTGGTGACGCTGATCCTGGCGGTCACCATCGCCGTGCCGATGGGCGTCATTGCCGCCTGGAAGTCGGGCAGCTGGATCGACCGCGCCGTCATGGGCTTCGCGGTGCTCGGCTTCTCGGTGCCGGTCTTCGTGGTCGGCTACCTGCTGGCCTATTGGTTCGCCCTAGAGCTCGACTGGTTCCCGGTGCAGGGCTACACGCCCTTCGAGCGCGGCTTCGGCCCGTGGATCTCGAACCTGGTGCTGCCGGCGATCGCGCTGGGCGGCGTCTATATCGCGCTGATCGCCCGCATCACCCGCGCCACCATGCTGGAGGTCCTGCAGCAGGACTATATCCGCACGGCGCGTGCCAAGGGCGCCAACCAGGCCACCATGCTGTTCGTGCATGCGCTGAAGAACGCGGCCGTGCCGATCGTCACCGTCATCGGCATCGGCGTCGCCCTGCTGATCGGCGGCGCCGTGGTCACCGAAAGCGTCTTCGCCATCCCCGGCCTGGGCCGGCTGACGGTCGACGCCATCCTGCGCCGTGACTATCCGGTCATCCAGGGCGTGATCCTGATGTTCTCCTTCGTCTACGTGCTGGTCAATCTGCTGATCGACCTGAGCTACACCCTGTTCGACCCGAGGATCCGGTATTGAGCACCTCCCTCCAGCCCCCCCGGGCCTCCGTGCCGGAGGGCGTCGCGGTCGCGGCGCCCCTGCCGGACATCATGCAGCCCAAGGTGGCCCGCAAGGGCTTCCTCGGCTATCTGCTGCGCCATCCGACCATCGCCTTCGGCGGCTTCCTGCTGCTGGTGATGTTCTGCGTCGCCATCTTCGCGCCCTTCCTGTTCACCAAGGACCCGACGGCGCTGGCGCCGGTGATGCGGACCCGCGACCCGTCGGCGGCGCATTGGTTCGGCACCGACATGCTGGGCCGCGACGTCTACAGCCGCGTGCTCTACGGCACCCGCGTCTCGCTGATGGTGGGCTTCGGCGTGGCCTTCTGCGCCTCGGTGATCGGCCTGACCATCGGCCTGGTCTCCGGCATGGTGCGCTGGGCCGACAGCATCATCATGCGCGTCATGGACGGGCTGATGTCGATCCCGTCGATCCTGCTGGCCATCGCGCTGATGGCGCTGACCCGCGGCTCGGTCGGCAACGTCATCCTGGCCATCACCATCGCCGAGATCCCGCGCGTCTCGCGCCTGGTGCGCGGCGTGGTGCTCAGCCTGCGTGAGCAGCCCTATGTCGATGCGGCCATCGCCTGCGGCACCCGCACCCCGGTGATCATCTGGCGCCACATCCTGCCCAACACCCTGGCGCCGATGACCGTGCAGGCCACCTATATCTGCGCCAGCGCGATGATCACCGAAGCCATCCTGTCCTTCATCGGGGCCGGCACGCCGCCGATCATCCCGTCCTGGGGCAACATCATGGCCGAGGGCCGCGCGCTCTGGCAGGTGAAGCCGTATATCGTCTTCTTCCCCGCCCTGTTCCTGTCCATCACCGTGCTGGCGGTGAACCTGCTGGGCGACGGCCTGCGGGATTCGCTCGACCCGCGGCTCGCGAAGCGGGTGTAAAGACCATGGCCCTTCTCGAAGTCGAGAACCTGCAGACCCATTTCCGCACCCCCGACGGCGGCGTCAACCGCGCCGTCGACGGGCTCTCCTTCAACGTGGAGGCGGGCCAGACCGTCGCCATCGTCGGCGAGTCCGGCTGCGGCAAGTCGGTCACCTCCATGTCGATCCTGCGGCTGATCCCGGAGCCGCCGGGCCAGATCGCCGGCCAGATCCGCTTCAACGGCAAGAACCTGCTCGACCTCAGCGACCGCGAGATGCGCGCCATCCGCGGCAACGAGATCAGCATGATCTTCCAGGAGCCGATGACCTCGCTGAACCCGGTGCTCAGCATCGGCAAGCAGATCGGCGAGGCGCTGCGGCTGCATCAGGGGCTGTCGCGCAGCCAGGCCGAGGCCAAGGCGGTCGAGATGCTGACGCTGGTCGGCATCCCGGCCCCCGACAAGCGGGTCAAGGAATACCCGCACCAGCTGTCAGGCGGCATGCGGCAGCGGGTGATGATCGCCATCGCGCTCGCCTGCAACCCGAAGCTGCTGATCGCGGACGAGCCGACCACCGCGCTCGACGTGACCATCCAGGCGCAGATCCTCGACCTGATGCGCGACCTGAAGCACCGCGTCGGCGCCGCCATCGTGCTGATCACCCATGACCTCGGCGTCGTTGCCGAGGTCGCCGAGCGGGTGATCGTCATGTATGCCGGCCGCAAGGTGGAGGAGGCGCGCGTCGAGGACCTGTTCCGCGCGCCGAAGCACCCCTACACGCAAGGCCTGCTCGGCGCGGTGCCGAAGCTCGGCTCCTCGCTCGACGGCACCAGCGAGCGCCTGGCCGAGATCCCCGGCCTGGTGCCCAGCCTGAAGCAGAAGCTGCAGGGCTGCGTCTTCGCCAGCCGCTGCCCGCAGGTCACCGAGCTGTGCCGCACCGCGGCGCCGGCGCTCGAGGAGAAGGCGCCGGCCCATATCGCCGCCTGCCATTACGCGGTGAAGGAGGCCGTCCCGGCATGAGCACGACCATCGCCAAGCCCATGCCGCGCCATGCCGGCGCGCTGCTCGAGGTCAACGACCTGAAGAAGCACTTCCCGATCAAGGCGGGCTTCTTCGGCGGCACCACCGGCCATGTCTATGCGGTCGACGGCGTCTCCTTCCACATCGAGAAGGGCGAGACGCTGTCGCTGGTGGGCGAATCCGGCTGCGGCAAGTCGACCGTCGGCAAGGCGCTGCTGCGGCTGTTCCCGCCGACCGCCGGGCAGGTGGTGCTCGACGGCCAGCGCATCGACGACCTGTCCCAAGGCAAGCTGCGGCCGATCCGCCGGCGCGTCGGCGTGGTCTTCCAGGACCCGTTCTCCAGCCTCAACCCGCGCATGCGGGTGAAGGACCTCCTCGCCGAGCCGATCCGCAACTACGGCCTGGCCAAGGATTCGGCCGACCTGGACGAGCGCGTCGCCAAGCTGATGGACACCGTCCGCCTGCCGCGCGACGCGGTGAACCGCTGGCCGCATGAGTTCTCCGGTGGCCAGCGCCAGCGCATCTGCATCGCCCGCGCCCTGGCCGGCGAGCCCGACCTGATCATCTGCGACGAGGCGGTCTCGGCGCTGGACGTCTCGGTCAAGGCGCAGATCGTCAACCTGCTGCAGGACCTGCAGAAGGAGCTCGGCCTGGCGCTGCTGTTCATCAGCCACGACCTGGCCATCGTCGAGCATATGACGCATCGCGTCGCGGTGATGTATCTCGGCAAGATCGTCGAGATCGCGCCGCGCCGCGAGCTGTTCTCGGCGCCGAAGCACCCCTACACCGAGGCGCTGCTCTCGGCCGTGCCGGTGCCGGAGCCGGGGGCGGCGCGCAAGCGCATCGTGCTGAAGGGCGATGTGCCCAGCCCGATCAACCCGCCGAAGGGCTGCCGCTTCCACACGCGCTGCCCCTATGCCTTCGACCGCTGCCGGACCGACGAGCCGCAGCTGCAGCAGACCGAGCCCGGCCAATGGGCGGCCTGCCACCTGCACGACCTGCCCGCGGTGAAGAACCCGCTGGCCCGCAGCGCGCCGAAGCTGGCCTCCTAAGCCCGCATCGCCGATCCGAACCGGCCCCGGGGGAGCGATCCCCCGGGGCTTTTTCATGGGCCGGTATTGCAAACGCCTCGCAATTGCGATAGCTGGGAGCAAGAACCTTTCAAGCGGCCGCTTGACGGGCTGCGGTCGGTTGGGGGAGCCTTGCCATCCAGGGACGCTGCGGGGCGCGGCGCCTTTTGCATGGGGAGAGGCGGCATGCCGCAAGTCACGCTGGCCGTGAATGGCACCAGCCACACGGTGGAGGTCGAGGCGCGGACCCTGCTGGTCGAGGTGCTGCGCGAGAAGCTTCGCCTGACGGGCACGCATGTGGGCTGCGACACCAGCCAGTGCGGCGCCTGCGTGGTGCATCTGGACGGCGACAGCGTGAAGGCTTGCACCATCCTGGCGATCCAGGCCGAGGGCACGCAGATCACCACCATCGAGGGGCTGGCCGCGGCCGACGGCACGCTGCACCCGATGCAGGAAGCCTTCCGCGAGTACCACGCGCTGCAATGCGGCTTCTGCACCCCGGGCATGGTGATGAGCGCCATCGACCTGGTGCAGAAGCATCCGCAGGGCCTGTCGGAGCAGGAGATCCGCGAGGGTCTCGAGGGCAATATCTGCCGCTGCACCGGCTATCATAACATCGTCAAGGCGATCGCCGCGGCGGCCGATGTGATGCAGGGCCGGGCCGGCCAGCTCGCCAGCGCGGCCGAGTGAGGGGAGGGGCGCGATGTACGACTTCACCTATCACAAGCCCGCCTCCGTCGCCGATGCGGTGGCGATCCTGGCCGCCGATCCGGACGCCAAGCCGATCTCGGGCGGCATGACGCTGCTGCCGGCGCTGAAGCACCGGCTGAACCGGCCGAGCGCGCTGGTCGACCTGTCCGGCATCGCCGAGCTGCGCGGCATCCGCCAGGACGGCGGCGCGCTGGTGATCGGCGCCATGGTCAAGCATTACGAGGTGGCGACCGACAGCCAGGTGATGGCGGCGATCCCGGCGCTGGCGCGGATGGCGTCCACCATCGGCGACACCCAGGTGCGCAACCGCGGCACGATCGGCGGGAGTCTCGCCAACAACGACCCGGCCGCCGACTATCCGGCCGCGGCGCTGGCGCTGCGCGCCACGCTGATCACCGACCGCCGCCGCATCAGCGCCGACGATTTCTTCCTGGGCATGTTCACCACCGCGCTGGAGCCCGACGAGCTGCTGGTCGCCGTGTCCTTCCCGGTGCCGCAGAAGGCGGGTTACGCCAAGCTGCGCAACCCGGCGAGCCGCTATGCGATGGCCGGCGTCTTCGTGGCGCAGGGCCCGCAGGGTGTCGGCGTCGGCGTGAACGGCGCCGGGCCCTGCGCCTTCCGCCAGGCCGAGATGGAGGCCGCGCTGTCGGCCGCCTGGTCGGTGGAGTCGGTGGCGGCCGTGAAGCAGTCTCCCGACGAGCTGAACAGCGACATTCATGGCAGCGCCGAGTACCGGGCGAATCTGGTGACGGTGATGGCGAAGCGCGCGGTGGCTGACGCCGGCTGAGCGGGCGTCGCCGCAGGCGCGCCCGAGAACCGACAGAAAGAGAAGGGGGTCCGGGGGAATTCATTGCCCCGGGCTCTTTCTTTTTCCGCGCCCCGGCGCGAGACAGGGATCAGGTTTGTCCTTGGTCCGGGTCTCCATGCAGCAAGAGCATGTCGTCGTCATCGGTGCGGGCATCGTCGGTGCCGTGACCGCGTTGCAGGCGGCGAAGGCCGGCTATCGCGTCACGATCCTCGAGCCGGGCGAGCCTGGCGGCGAGCAGGCGGCGAGCTACGGCAATGGCGCCTGGCTGTCGCCGCAATCGGTGATTCCGCCGGCGGGGCCGGGGACCTGGCGGAAGGTGCCGGGCTATCTGCGCGATCCGCTGGGCCCTCTGGCGATCCGCTGGCGCTACCTGCCGAAGGTGCTGCCCTGGCTGGCGCGCTACCTGTGGTCGGGCTGGACCGAGGCCAGGGTCCTGAAGATCGCCCAGGCGCTGCGGCCGCTGCTGGCCGATGCGCCGGCGCGGCATCAGGCGCTGGCCGAGGAGGCCGGCGTCGGCCATCTGATCGTGCGCAACGGCCTGATGTACATCTATCCCGACCGCGCGGCCTATGAGGCCGAGGCGCTGGGCTGGCGGATCCGGCGGCAGCTCGGCTTCGCCTGGCGCGAGGTGGAGCGCGACGAGCTGCGGCAGCGCGAGCCTTCGCTGGATCCGCGCTACGGCTTCGGCGCGCTGTTCGAGCAGGGCGGGCATTGCCGCAACCCGGGCGCCTATGTGGCGGCGCTGGTGCAGCTGGCGCAGCGGCATGGCGCGGTGCTGCAGCGGCAGGCCGCGACCGGCTTCCGCATCGAGGGCGGGCGGCTGAAGGCGGTGCTGACGGGCGCCGGCGAGATCGCCGCCGACAAGGCGGTGATCGCCGCCGGGGCTCGGTCGAAGGCGCTGGCGGCGGCGGCGGGCAGCCGGGTGCCGCTGGAGACCGAGCGCGGCTACCACGCGGTGCTGGCCGCGCCGGAGGTCGGGCCGCGGATCCCGCTGATGCCGTCCGATGGCAAGATGGCGGTGACGATGACGGAGACCGGGCTGCGCGTCGCCGGCCAGGTGGAGATCGCCGGGCTCGAGGCGGCGCCGAACTGGAAGCGCGCCGAGATCCTGCGCGACTATCTGCTGAAGGCGTTCCCCGGGCTGCCGCGGGACCTGCCGGCCGAGCGGATCAAGGTCTGGATGGGGCACCGGCCGAGCATGCCGGACGGGCTGCCCTGCATCGGCGTGGCGCGGGACTCGGCGGATGTGGTGCTGGCCTTCGGGCATGGCCATGTCGGGCTGGTCTCCGGGCCGGCGACGGCCGAGGCCGTGTTAACGATTCTGCAACGGCGTTCCCCGGATATTGCTCTGGAAGCCTACGATCCGCAGCGATTCGACTAGCAATCGTGGCGCAGGGGTGCGACAGTGTAGCCAGTCGGTTCTACATCCCGTGGGGCCGCGCACTTTTACGGATTATAGACGCAGTGCTTCCGGATAACGATTCGCAGGGCAGCGCCGGGGCCATCGAGGCCGAGGTCAAGTGGTACAACGGTCGCAAGGGTTTCGGCTTCGTGCTGGGCCCGGATGGCCAGGATGTGTTCTTCCACGCCTCGGCTCTGACCGAGGCCGGGATCGAACCGCCCGAGACCGGCGACAAGCTGGTCTGCGAGATCGGCACGGACCGTCAGGGCCGCCGGCTGGTCACCAAGATTTTTGAGCGGAAGCTTGGCCCCGGCGCTCCGGCCGGCGGCGACCGCCCGCGCCGCGACTTCGGCGCCCCCGGCGGCTTCGGCGATCGTCCGCCGCGCCGCGACTTCGGCGACCGTCCCCCGCGCCGTGACTTCGGCGACCGCGGTGGTTTCGGCGGCGGCTTTGGTGGCGGTGGTGGCGGCTTCGGCGATCGTCCGCCGCGTCGCGACTTCGGTGCGCCGGGCGGCTTCGGTGGCGGCGGTGGCTTCGGCGATCGTCCGCCGCGCCGTGACTTCGGTGGCGGCGGCTTCGGCGGCGGCGACCGTGGTGGTTTCGGTGGTGGCGGCTTCGGCGGCGGCGATCGTGGCGGCTTCGGCGGCCCGCGCTCCTTCGGCGACCGTCCGCCGCGCCGCGACTTCGGCGGCGGCCGCGACGAGGGTGGCCCGACCGAGTCCGTGAACGGCACCGTCAAGTGGTTCGACCAGGTCCGTGGCTTCGGCTTCGTGACGCCGGATGACGGCGGCGCGGATGTCTTCCTGCACAGCTCGGTGCTGCAGCGCGCCGGCAAGCAGGATGTGCAGCAGGGCGAGAAGCTGGCGCTGGAGGTCCGTCAGGGCCAGCGCGGCCGCCAGGCCGTGATCCTGAAGGGCGAGTAATCCGGCCCGCCCTGCCTTCGGGCGGGGTACACGGAAGCGTGTTGACCCTCGGTGCCCCTGGCGCCGGGGGTTTTCGCATTGTTCAGCCTGCGTTCAGCATTGCGCCGCCACACTCCCGGGGCAGCCACCGGTCCGGCCGGAGGGAAACGCCCCAAGGGAAGAGCCCAATGATCGTCGAACCAGGATTTCCGCAGCCCATGATCTCCACCGGCGGGGGGCGTCCCGCGACGGGGCCGGAAGCCGGGCTGGCGGCGACGGCCCGGCTGGACGGCATCCTCTCCTTCGGCCGGCAGCTGAGCAGCGCCAAGGCGCTGCTGGATGTGGTGCGGCAGGTGCTGGAAGACGTCTCGGTCATGGTGGACGAGGCTAGCCGCATCCTCGGCGTGCTGAGCGAGCCCGGGCTGCCCAGCGCCTCCTGGGAGGCGGCGACGCTGCGCTACCAGCATGCGGTGCATGAGGTGGTCGGGCTGCTGGCGGCCTCGCGCAATGTCGGCCACATGCTGCTGCAGGGGGAGGACAGCCAGGGGCTGGTCGCCGTCGGGCTGCAGCGGATGGAGCGGATCGCCAGCCTGCTGCCGCGGGTGCCGGCGGACCATCATGCGGCGCATCAGGCGGCGGAGAATTTCGCGCCGGTGCAGCGCAGCCTGGAGGAGGCGCGCAGCCGGCTGGAGGAGGCGCATCGCTCGGTCGAGGCGCAGCTGGCCATGGCGCTGGAGCGGATGGACGACGAAAGCGCTGCCCTGGGCGCGATGGAGGATACTGACGTGCTGAAGGAGGCGGCGCGGCTGCAGGCGCTGCAGATCCGGCAGCAGCTGGCCGGGCATGCCATCGGGCTGGGCGCGCTGGTGCCCCGATGCCTGCAGGACCTGCGCCAGTTTTAGGCAAAGCGCGGCTGGCAGGCTGGGATTTTTAGGAAAGGCGGGTTCCCGGGAGGGTGATGGCAGGGATAACCTCTGCGTAACAAACACCACGGGATTGGCTTTCGATGCGTCGTTCTTTCCTCGGCCTGGCGGTTGCCGGTCTGCTGCCCCTCCTGGCTCCCCTGGCGGCGGGGGCGCAGGAAGCGCCCTGGCCGAACCGGCCGATCACCCTGATGGGCGGCTTCCCGAACGGGGCCGGCACCGACATCTATTCGCGCAAGCTGGCCGAGCCGCTGTCGCGGGCGCTGGGCGTGCCGGTTGTGGTGGACAGCCGCTCGGGCGCTGGCGGCAATATCGCCAGCGACCTCGTCGCCAAGGCGCGGCCGGATGGCTACCTGTTCCTGTTCGGCACCGCCGGCACCCACGCCATTAACGCCTCGCTGTATCGCAGCCTGCCCTTCGACGTGGTCAAGGACAGCACAGCGATCACCCATCTGGGCGACGTGCCGAACGTGCTGACGGTCAGCGCCGAGAAGCGGCCGCAGCTGAACAGCTGCCAGGCGGTGCTGGCGGCGGCGCGGGCGAAGCCGGGATCGCTGAACTACGCCTCGACGGGCAACGGGGCCTCGACGCATCTGGCCGGCGCCCAGTTCGCCCAGGTCACCAATATCGACATCGTGCATGTGCCGTTCCGCGGCCAGCCGGGGGCGCAGACGGCGCTGCTGGCCGGCGATGTCGACCTGTTCTTCAACCAGTCGGGGCCGGCGATCGGCTATATCAGCCAGGGTCAGGTGCGCGGGCTGGCGGTGACCACGGCGAAGCGCCTGCCGGCGCTGCCGGACGTGCCGACGGTGGCCGAGGCCTGCAACCTGCCGGGCTTCGACAGCAGCACCTGGTACGGCATCTTCGCGCCGCCCGGCCTGCCGCCGGCGATCGCCGAGCGGATGAATGCCGAGATCCAGAAGATCATCAGCACCGACGACTTCAGGACGTGGCTGGTGGAGAGCCAGGGCATCACGCCCAGCACGCTGACGACCTCGGCCGAGTTCCGCGCGCTGCAGGAGCGCGACATCGCCCGCTGGGCCGAGGTGGTGCGCCGCTCCGGCGCCCAGGTCGACTGAACGAATAGAAGGAGATGATGGGGGCCTGGGGGAAGAATACCTTCTTCCCCCAGCCTTGCTTGTCCTGCTTACCCGCGCCCGACGAAGGGCATCTTGGTGGCCATGATCGTCATGAACTGCACGTTGGTATCCAGCGGCAGGTTGGCGATCTGGACGACGGCATTGCCGACATGGCGGGCGTCCATGCGCGGCTCGACCATGCTGGTGCCATTCGCCTGGGGCACGCCCTTGGTCATGCGGTCGGTCATCTCCGTCGCCGCATTGCCGATGTCGATCTGGCTGCAGGCGATGTCCCACTTGCGCCCGTCGAGGCTGATCGACTTGGTCAGGCCGGTGATGGCATGCTTGGTCGCGGTATAGGGCGCCGAGCCCGGCCGCGGCGCATGGGCGCTGATCGAGCCGTTGTTGATGATGCGGCCGCCGACCGGATCCTGGTGCTTCATGATCCGGTAGGCTTCCTGGGCGCAGAGGAAGGCGCCGTTCAGATTGGCCGCGACCACGCCGAACCAGTCCTCATGGGTGAGCTCGTCGAAATCGACCGAAGGGCTGCCGCGCCCGGCATTGTTGAACAGCAGGTCCAGGCGGCCCCATTTCTGCTTCACCGCGGCGAAGAGGCCGGCCACCGACGCCGCGTCGCCGACATCGGTCGCGACCGGCAGGCAGCGATCGGCGCCGCCGCCGGCGGCGGCCACCGTCGCCTCCAGCGCCTCGGCGCGCCGGCCGGCAAGGGCCACGCTCCAGCCCGCTTCCAGCAGCGCCAGCGCGGCGGCGCGGCCGATGCCGCTTCCCGCGCCAGTGACGACGGCGATCTTGCTCATGGACGTTTCTTCCTTCATGCAGGGCTGGGTCGGCCGCAGGGTGCGGCCAGCGGCCCGGGAGTGCAAGCCACCCTCAGGCTTGGCCTCCGGCGATGACCTGCGGCCCCGCGCGCGGGGCGGCGAAGGAGCCTGCCGAATGAAGCATCCGACAATCGCCGCGGCCGCGGCCGCCCTGCTGGTGGCGCTGCCGGCAGTGGGGCAGCAGCCCGCCCCGGCGCAGCTGCGGCCGCAGCGCGACGTGGCGGTGACCTACCGGATGACCGCCGGCAACCGCCCGCCGCAGACCGTCGCCGCCAGCTGGCTGGCGGCGGCGCAGCGGCTGCGGATCGAGCCGCCGGGCCTGCCGGGCTGGCTGCTGCTCGACCTGCCGTCGAGCCAGGCGCAGATGGTGATGGACAGCACGCGGATGGTGGTCCGGCTGCCGGGCAAGGGGCCCTGGCCGATGCTGGACAGCCTGCCGGCCGGAACGCGGATGACGCCGGCGGGCAGCGCGACAGTGGCCGGGCTGCGCTGCGACAACTGGCAGGTGGTGAATCGCGAGGGCACCGGCCAGGTCTGCCTGACCGCTGATGGGGTGATGCTGCGCGGCAGCGGCACGCATGACGGGCAGCAGGGCAGCCTGGAGGCGACCAGCGTCGCCTATGTCGCGCAGGATCCGGCGCGGTTTCAGGTGCCGCCGGGCTACCAGGCGGTCAGCCTGCCGCAGGGCCTGCCCTCGGGGCTGATCCCGGGGATGCGCTGAGCCGCGGCCCTACCAGGGGCAGGGTGGCAGGCGGAGGGCGCGTTCCAGCAGGTGCGAGGGCAGCAGCCCGGCCACCCCGGTGCCCAGCTGGCCCGGTGGCGGAATGGTGTGCTGGCCGGGCGGCAGGTCGAGGCGGAGCTCGGCCTGGAAGGCGGGGCCCAGCCCCTCGACCAGCAGCTGGGCGAAATCGGGGTCGAACTGCGCGCCGGAGCAGACCTCGATCTCGGCCAGGGCAGCGGCGACCGACAGGGTCGGGCGATAGGCGCGGCCGGGCTCGATCATGGCGACAAAGGCGTCTGCGACGCAGACGGCCCGGGCCAGCGGCAGCAGCCGGTCGCCGGGCAGGCCGCTGGGATAGCCGCCGCCCTGCCAGCGCTCGTGATGGTCGCGGGCGGCGGCGACCACCGGCTCGGGGAAGCGCAGCGCGGCCAGGGTCTCGGCGCCGGTGACCGGATGGGCGCGGATGGCGCGCATCTCGCTCTCGGTCAGGCCACGCGGCGCATCCAGCAGCGGCAGCGGCAGGAACAGCTTCCCCAGGTCATGCAGCAGCCCGGCGGAGACCACGAGGGCGGCGTCGCCCATCACCTCGGGCCGGCGCGACCACATGGCCAGCAGCACGGTGGCGACGCGCACCGAATGATCGGCCGTTGCGGGATGGTGACGCCGGATCGCGGCCAGAAGGCGCAGGCTCTGCCGGGGCAGATCCTTGGGCACGCCCTGCTGTGGCAGCGACGCGCGTGCCTCCAGCACGGTGTGGCAAATCTGCATGCCCGCAACGATAGCAGAAACTTGACGGCAATGTCTTGTAGGTAAGTGTCAAGAAAGCCATCTCGCGCAAAAGTTGTGGCGCTCAAGCCTCGCCTTGGAGCAAGGTCGGAGAGCGAGGCGGTCACCCGCCCGGCGTCAGCAGCGCGGCCAGCCGTGCGCCGAGCTCGGCGGTGCCCACCGGCTTGGCCAGCAGCGGCAGAGCGCCGGCCGGCCCGCCCGCCTCGGGCTGCGGGGTGAAGGCGGAGACCAGCAGCACCGGCAGGCCGGGCTGGCGGGCGCGCAGCTCGGCGGCGAGGCGCACGCCGCTGAGCCCGCCGGGCAGCACCACGTCGGTCAGCAGCAGGTCGGGGCGGGTGCCGTCGGCGAGCGTCCCGATGGCCGCGGGCCCGTCGGCGACGGCCGTGACGGCATAGCCCAGCTCGTGCAACTGCCCGGCCATGCGGGCGCGCAACGGCGCCTCGTCCTCGACCAGCAGGACATGGGCGGCGAGCGGCGGGCGGGGTGGCGCGGCCGGCGCCAGCGGCAGCAGCAGGGCCAGGCGCCAGCCGCTGGCGGGGCCGTGCGGCGGCACCGGCTCGGCGCGCAGCAGCCCGCCCTGGCGGCGGGCGAAGCCGGCAACGGCCCCGAGGCCGGCCTCGGAGAGCGGCTCGATCGTCCCCGACAGGGGGCCGGCAGGCGCGGTCCAGCCGGGCGGGCCGCGGCCTTCCAGGCGCAGCGCCAGCACCTGGGCCGGGCGGGCATGGCCAGGGTCGCCCGCGACCGGCAATGGCTGGCGGCTTTCCTCCAGGCTGAGGGCCAGGCGGCCGCCGGGCGGCAGCCGCTCGGCCAGATGCCCCAGCATGCCGAGCAGCGCATCCTCCAGCGCCGCCGCGGCCAGCACCGGCTGCGGCAGCCCCTCTGGCGCCGCCAGGGTCAGGGTGAGATCCGGCCCCGCCAGACGGTGCAGGACCGGCAGGACATCGCGCAGGCGGGCGGCCAGGTCGATCGGCTGCGGCGGCCGCGGATAGGGCCGCGCCATGTCCTGCAGCCGGTTCCATTGCGCCGTCCCGCGCTGCGTGGCGGACAGGATCTGGCGGGCGATGCCGGCCAGCCCCGGGGCGCTGTCGCGCAGCGCGGCGTCCAGCGTCTCGGCCTGGCCGGCGACCTGGGCCAGCAGCCCGCGCACATCGGCGCCGAGCCGTCCTGCCATCCGCCCGGCCAGGGCCAGACGCCGCTGCTGCAGCCGGCGGGAGGGGGATGCCGGGGCTTCGGCCAGCGGGCGCAGGTAGAGCGCCACGCCATCGCCGGCGGGATGGGCGATCAGCCGGAAGCTGCGGTCGAGGCCGGGCAGGGCCGCCTGGAAATCGGCATGCTCGGCGCGGGCGGCGACGCGGTGCAGCCGGGTCAGTGCGCAGCCGGCAGCGAGGTCGGGCAGGCGCTGCCACAGCACCTGGTCCTGCAGCGGCCGCGCCGCATCGCCCAGCAGCCGCCGCGCCGCGCCATTGGCATAGGTGATGCGCCAGTCGAGATCGAGCGCCAGGAAGCCGTCATCGAGCGATTCCAGCACCGCCTCGACCCGGGCGCGGCCGCTCTCGGCCTCTTCCACCGCGGCGCGCAGCGCGGTGATCAGGCCGCGGTTGCGCAGCGCGATCTCGGCCAGCCGCGCCAGCGGCTGCAGGGTGGCGATGTCGTCGGCGCTGAAGCGGCCGGACTCGGGCCCGGCCAGCAGCAGCAGGCCGAGCGGCGCGCCCTCGGCATCCTGCAGCGGCAGGGCCAGCGCCGGCAGCCGGCCACCCGGGGGATCGCCGGGCAGGGCGAGGGGGGCGGCGCCGGTGGCCAGCACCGGCGTCGCGGCCAGGGCCAGCAGCCGGGCGCGCTCGGCCTCGGGCAGGGCGGTGCCGGGGGCGAGGTCCAGCACCGCGCGGCGCGGCATGCCATCCTGCAGCGCCAGGGTGGCAAAGCCGGCGCCGCCGGCCTGCCGCGCCAGCCGGGCGATCCGCTGCAGCATGTCCGGCAGCTCGCCCTGCAGTCCGATCTCGGCGGAGGCCTGGGCCAGCCCCTCCAGCCGCCGGGTCGCGGCGGTCTGGCCGGCCAGGCGGCGGCCGGCCTCGCGCAGCAGCAGCCAGGCGCCGCCGCCGATCGCCAGCAGCGACAGGCCGGTCAGCAGCGCCGCCCAGCGCGCCCGCCGCGCCCAGGGCGCCAGCGCTGCCGATTCGAGCTGCGTCGCCAGCTGGATGGCCGGCAGGCTGGGCAGGGCGGCGGCGACGGCGAAGGCCGGGCCGGCCGGCAGCTCGAGCGCGCCCCGCCAGGGGCTGGGGCCGGCAACGCGGCCAGCCTCGGGCAGGCCGGGCAGCGGCAGGCCCAGCGCCCCGGGCCGCGGCGGCAGGCTGGCCAGCAGCCGGCCCTGGCGGTCGAGCAGCGCCAGCCCGCTGCCGGGCGGCAGGCCGATGCGGGCATAGGTGGCCTCGACCAGGCGCAGCGGCAGCAGGGCGATGCCGACCTGGCCGTCGGGCAGGCGGCGCAGCAGCGGCAGCATCGGCCCCACCGTGCTGCGCAGGGGGGCGGCCATCACCAGCTCCGGCGCCCCCGGCAGGGCCGCGATGGTCGCGGCGAGCGGCGCCAGGTCGGGGGAGGCGAGGTAGCGCGCGGCGGCCGGCGTCAGCAGGCGGAGCTCGCCGTCGGGGCTGGCCAGGGCCAGGCCGGCGCCGGCGGGGCCCGCGCGCTCCCGCCGTTCCATCTCGGCGCGGGCGAGGACCGGGTCGGGCGGCAGCCACTGCAGCCCCTGGACCAGCCGGTCCAGGCTGTCGAGCAGCGTCGCCGCCTGATCGGCCATGGCGGCAGCCCAGGCGCCGGCGGCGTCTTCCGCGGCGCGGGTCGCGTTGCGGTGGTCGAGCCAGACGGTGGCGCCAAGCCCGCCAGCCAGCAGCAGGGCGACGGCGCCGAAGGCGGCCAGGCCGCGGCGGCGCCAGGGATAGGCAGGGGTCGCCGGCAGGCGCATGCGGGGCGGCGATGCCGCCTCAGGCCATTGGCGGCCTTTCGAAGGCGGCCATCCGCGACAGCAGGGTCAGGGCGGCGGCGTAGTAGTGCGGCGCCTGGCGGACCTGCGGCAGCTCCTCGGCGCGGGCGCGCGGCTGGCCGACCAGCTGGGCGATGGCGCGCATGCCGTGATCGGCCGGATAGGGCGAGACGCCGTTGGTGCCGAACTCGGTCCAGGCCGGCATGGCGACCGGGGAGGAATGCCAGAAGCTGAGCGCCGCCTGCGCCGCCGGCTCGTCGCCAAGCCCGGCCCAGGCGAGGTAGAGCGGCACCCGCACGGCGTCGTAGGAGAAGCGCGGCGGCCAGCCCCAGGCGGGCTTCGGCCGCTCGCCCATGGCCACGCGCACCCAGTCGGCCGGCAGGCCCCAGCGGCCGAAGCGGGCCTCGCGCAGCAGGGCGATGCCATGCTGGTGCAGCTCCATCCAGCGGCCTTCCGGCATCAGCGCGGCCATCGCCGGAAAGGCCGGGAAGACATAGTAGGAGGGGTTCACGACGACATAGCCGGAATGCTCGAAGCCATAGGCGGCCGGCAGCAGCACGGCGCGGCCATCGACCTCGCGCACGCAGAGCCGGTGCAGGTCGCGGGCGATGGCGCGGGCATCCTCCAGCAGCTCCGGCCGCTTCCAGCGCTTGGCGGCGCGGTACAGCGCCCAGGCCATGCAGAGGTCGCCGTCGGTGGCGTTGTTCATGTCCTCGACGGGGCGCTGGCGGTTCGGCTTCCAGCTCCAGGCGGAGAGGGTGTCGTAGGGCCGCCGCATGGTCATGCGGGTCCAGTTGTAGACCCGGTCGAAGGTGGCCTCGTCGTCGAAGGCGGTGGCCAGCAGCATGGCCCAGCCCTGGCCCTCGGAATGCGACTGGTCCTTGTTGCCGGTGTCCACGACGCGGCCGGCATCGGTCATGTAGATGCGCTTGAAGTCGGCCCATTCGGCAGGGCCGTCCATGGTCGGCTCCAGCGCCAGCTCGGCATGGCCGGACAGACGCGGCGTCGCGGACAGCACCAGGGCGCTGAAAGCAAGCAGGCTGCGCCGCTTGACCGAGCCAGACATCTGTTGTCCTCGCGTGTGCCCGGGAGCGATTCCCAGGCGCTCTGATAGCAACTCGTTTACCGTTGCATCCTATGCGAGCACAAGGCTTTGTGTAGGCCGCGCGAAAATTGCTGTCCCGCCGTATTTGCAGGGGTTTTCGGCCAAGCTAGCGGCAACCTAAGGTTGTCTCGCGGGTTTCTGAAGGTTTTCCCGCGCTCTGTCCTGCAGGCCGCGGGCCAGCACCAGGGCCAGGCCCAGGCTGCACAACCACCAGCTTTGCCAGGCACCGAAGCTGGCGAGAAAGGTGACGTAGCCGGAGACCAGGCTGCCCAAAACGCCGGCACCCAGCGGCAGCAGGCCGGCCTGCATGGCCAGCAGCATCACCGCCGCCGCCGCCAGCAGGCTGCCCACCGTGCCGAGCTCCAGCCTGAGCTGCAGCGGGCCGTTATGCGGGTGCAGCGGCATCAGCTTCACATGCGGCTGGGCGAACCAGTCGCGCAGGCCGGGGCTGGTGACGCCGAGGGCCGCCAGGCGCGCCGCCTCCGGCCGGTCGTCGCCGCCGGGCAGGGCGCGGGAGGCCTCCATGCCCCAGCCGAGCAGCGGCCTCTCCGCCGCCCGCCCGGCGCCGAAATGCCAGATCACCAGCCGGTGGATGGCCGAGGGCGGCAGCCGTTCGGCGACCGGCGCGACCTTCTGCAGCAGGGCCGGCAGCAGCGGCGGCGTGGCCAGGATGATGGCGGCCAGCGCCAGCCCGACCACGGCGGCCAGCCGCCCGGGCGCCCAGCGCTGCAGCAGCGCCGCCAGCCCGGCCGCGGCCAGGCCCGCCACCACGGCGATCCGCGCGGTGTCGCCGGGGATGGCGAGGAGTAGCGCCCCGCCCGCCAGCGGCAGGCCGATGCGCCAGGCGCGGCTCCAGGGGGTGGCGGCCAGCAGCGGCAGCAGCAGCGCCATGACCGAGGCCGCCGGCTTCAGCCCGAAGGCCAGCTGCGGCGTGGGCTCGGCGATGCCGCGCACCGCCGCGCGGATCATCGAGCCGGAAAGATGGTCGGCCAGGGCGAGGCCGAGGCCGAGGAACAGCCCGGCCGTCAGCGCATAGGGCAGGGGGGCGCGTGCCTCCGGCCCGCTCTGCGCCACGGCGCGCGCGGCGGCGGCGGCCAGCAGCACCAGGCCGGCAAAGGACAGGCCATCCTTCAGGGCGCGGGCCGGCTCCGGCGCCCAGGCGGCCGAGGCGGCGCCCCAGAGCCCGAGCAGCAGCCCGAAGCCCAGCGCCGCCTGGCCGGGGGTGACGCCCGCGCCGTCACGGACCGGCCAGGGCCAGCGGCCGCTCTCGCGCCGGGCCAGCAGCACGGCGGCGACCAGGGCGACCAGCCCGATCGGCGCCATGGCCTTGGATTGCAGCACGGCGACGGCCGGCGCCAGCAGGGCGGCCAGCAGGATCGGCGCGGTCGGCGCCGTCCAGATGATCCGGGGCAGCGGCATCGTCAGGCGGCCACGGCTTGCAGGCCGGCGGCGCGCGGGCTGTAACCGCGGACGGTCGAGGCAGGAGAAAAAGACATGCAGCCGGTCCTGAAGCGATGCGAAGGGGGCGCAGACTACGCGCCCGCGCTCTCTGCCCCAAGCGGCCGGGCATGAGGCGCCCCATCCTGGCGGTGCTGGGCATCGCCGTGGTCATGGCGACGGTCCTGCTGGCCATGGGCCGGGTGCCGATCTGCACCTGCGGCGAGGTGCTGCTCTGGTACGGAAAGGCCGACGGCCCCGGCAATTCCCAGCATATCGCCGACTGGTACACGCCCAGCCACATCATCCACGGGCTGCTGTTCTATGCGGCGCTCGCCTGGCTGCGGCCGGGCTGGTCGGTTGGCGCGCGGATGGTGGTGGCCAGCCTGGTCGAGGCCGCCTGGGAGATCGCCGAGAACACGCCGATGGTGATCGACCGTTACCGCGAGGCGACCCTGGCCGCCGGCTACCAGGGCGACAGCGTGCTGAACTCGCTGGCGGACCTGGGCTGGATGCTGCTGGGCTTCGCCATCGCCGCCCGGCTGCCCTGGAAGGCCAGCCTGGCCTTGGGCGTGTTCTTCGAGCTGCTGGCCCTCTATGCCATCCGCGACAACCTGACGCTGAACGTGCTGATGCTGCTCTGGCCGATCCAGGGCATCCGCGAATGGCAGGCGGGGTAGCGGCCTACTCCTTGTAGGCCGGCTCCTCCCGGTCGAGGATGCGGCGCCAGGCATCCAGATGCAGCCTGGCATCGACCTTGTCGCCCCAGGGGCCGTGATGCTTCCGCCGCAGCCCCTCGGGCAGGCGGTGCAGCGGCTGCCCGGTCTGCAGCGCGGTCAGCTGCACCATCGCCGTGCGTTCCGCAAAATAGCATTCGTCGAAGGCGTCCTCGACCCGCGGGCCGACCACGGTGACGCCATGGCCGCGCATCACCATCACCGTCTTGTCGGCCATCAGCGCCGCGATGCGGTCGCCCTCGGCATTCTGGTGCACCGGCTCGTCGCCCTCATGGTCATAGACGATGCGGTCGTTCAGCAGCAGGTTGTTGTGGTGCGACAGCGCCAGCTCGGTGTCGCGCAGCAGCGACAGCGCGGTCAGCCAGCGCGGATGCACATGGATGACGCAGGCCGCCCCCGGGTTCTGCACATGGATCCGCGCATGGATGTGGAAGGCGACCTTGCGCAGCTCGCCGCTGCCCTGCAGCACGCGGCCGTCCAGGTCGCAGACGATCAGGTCGCTGGCCCGCAGCTCCTGGAACAGATAGCCGCGCGGATTGATCAGGAAGCGCGGCGGCCCCTCGCCCGGCAGCATCAGGCTGTTGTGGTTGCCGATCTGCTCGTTCCAGCCGAGCCGGGCGGCGACGCGGAACACCGCCGCCATGTCGCAGCGCAGCGCCCATTCCCGCTCTTCGGCGGCGCTGCTGCTGAGGTTCTGGATGGCCACGCTCATGTCGAAGGCCTCGCTCTGTGCGGCGACCAGACTGCACGCATGACGCGCCGCTGACCAGTGCGTTCGCGCAGCGACCGGAAAGCCTTTGTTCGAGACAGGGGCTTTCCGAACCCCTCGCGCCGCGCAAGACTGACCGCCCTGCCGTTGATGGAGCTGAGCGCATGCGCATTCCCCCGCACTGCAGCATGGTCCGATCCGCGCGATGACCGCGGCGCCGCGCGAGCTGCCGATCACCGGCTATCTCGACCGCTTCTCCCGCCGGCCAGGTGATTCCTTCAGTGTGCAGGTGAGCGTGCCCTCCGGCGCCCGCTACCGCGCGCGGCTGCTGCGGGTGATCAGCGGCGATCCCAACCCGGCCGGTCCCGGGATCCGCTTCGAGGATCTGTCGGGGACATTCGACGCCGAGTTCCCGGGGCGGCACCAGCCGATCCAGCTCGGCTCCTGCGCCGTCATCCCCTCCGGCCCGCGGCGCGGGCCGGGGCCGGTGACCTGGACGGTGCTGGCCTGGGCCGGCGCGCTGCCCAAGGCGCCGGCGGCGCTGCTCAGCGAGGCGCAGGGCGGCCGCCGCGTCACCCTGGCGCTGGGGCCGCAGGGGGCGGTGGCGCGGCTGGCGCAGGATGGCGCGGTGCGGGAGGTGGCGACCGGCGTGCCGGTGGCGGCGCGCGGCTGGTACCGGCTGTGGCTGTCGCTGGATGCCGAGGCGGGCTGCCTCTGGCTCGGCCAGGTGCCGGTGAACCCGGCCTCGGGCGGCACGGCGGTGCTGCGCGAAGGGCTGCAGGGTTTTCTTCCCGTCTCCGGCGGCGGCGAGTTCCTGCTCGGTGCCGAGCGGGAAGGGGGCGTGCTGGCGCGCCATTTCACCGGCAAGCTGGAAGACCCCGCGATCGTCGCAGGCACGCGCGAGACCTGGCCGCGCCCGCTGGAGAACCCGGCCCAGCCCCTGGCGCTCTGGGATTTCGCCGAGAAGATCGCCAGCCAGACGGTGATCGACACCGGCCCCCAGGCCTGCCACGGCCGGCTGCTGAACGTCCCCACCCGCGCCGTGGTCGGCGCCCGCTGGTCGGGGGAGGAAATGTGCTGGCGCCATGCGCCGCGCGACTATGCCGCCATCCATTTCCACGCCGACGACCTGGGCGATTGCGGCTGGCAATCCGACTTCCTGTTCCGCATCCCCGAGGGGCTGAAGAGCGGCGCCTATGCCCTGCGCCTGACCTGCGCCGGCGGCGAGGATTTCTTGCCGTTCTACGTGCTGCCGCCGCGGGGGGAGAAGCCGCGGGCCAAGGTGGCCTTCCTGGCCTCGACCTTCACCTACCAGGCCTATGCCAATCATTCGCGCGGCAATGCCGATGCTGCCTATCGCGCCCGCGTCGCCGCCTGGGGCGCCTATCCGCACAACCCCGACGATTTCCCAATCTATGGCCGCTCCACCTACAACCGGCATCCGGACAATACCGGCATCGCCTTCTCCTCGCGGCTGCGGCCGATGCTGACCATGCGGCCCGGCTTCCTGACCTTCAACGACGCGCGGGGATCGGGGCTGCGGCACTATCCGGCCGACACGCATCTGCTGGCCTGGCTGGAGGCGCAGGGCATCGACTTCGACGTCGTCACCGACGAGGACCTGCATGACGAAGGCGTCGGCTTGGTTGCGCCCTACAACGTCGTGCTGACCGGCTCGCATCCCGAATACCACACGGCGCAGACGCTGGACGCGCTGGGCGCCTTCACCGCGACGGGCGGCAAGATGGTCTATCTGGGCGGCAACGGCTTCTACTGGCGCATCGCCTGCGTGCCCGAGCTGCCCGGCATGATCGAGCTGCGCCGCGCCGAAGGCGGCATCCGCGCCTGGGCCGCCGAGCCGGGCGAATACTACCACCAGCTCGACGGCGCCTATGGCGGGCTGTGGCGGCGCAACCGTCGGCCGCCCCAGGCCCTGGCGGGCGTCGGTTTCTCGGCGCAGGGGCTGTTCGAGGGCACCTATTACCGCCGCATCGAGGCGGGCCTGACGCCGGAATTCGCCTGGGTCTTCGAGGGCATCACCGAAGAAAAGATCGGCGACTACGGCTTGTCCGGCGGCGGCGCCGCGGGCTTCGAGCTCGACCGCGCCGATGCCGCGCTGGGCTCGCCGCCGGGAACGGTGGTGCTGGCGCGCTCGGTCGAGCCGCCGTCCTCCTTCATCACCGTTCCGGAAGAGCTGCTGTCGCATCTGGCCACCGTGTCCGGCGAGCCGCCGGAGGCGCTGAAGCGCGGCGAGCTCGCCTATTTCGAGACGCCCGGCGGCGGCGCGGTCTTCGCCGTCGGCTCCATCACCTTCTGCGGCAGCCTGTGGCGCGACGACGGCTTCGACGGGCCGGTCAGCCGGCTGCTGCTGAACGTGCTGCGGCGCTTCATGGGCTGACACCATGAAATAGTGTTGACGCCGCAACGCCCTGCTTCGAAGCTGTCCCCGAGGCTTCAAAAGAAACGACGACACAACTGGGGATTCTCGCGATGCAGCGATCCTTGCTGGCGTCCTGTCGCCCTTCGGCCGTCGCGGCCCTGGGCTTGGCCTTGGCGGCGGGCATCGCCGCGACGCCGGCGGCCGCCGCGCCCTTCCAGTGCCCGCAGCGCGGCGGCGACCTGGTCTTCGGCCAGGAAGCCAATGTCAACAGCCTGGACCAGATGACGTCCAGCACCATCTCCACCCGCAACATCGCGATGAACATCTACGAATCGCTGGTGACGCGCGACGAGAACAACCGGCCGATCCTCGAGCTGGCCGAGAAGATGGTCGAATCCGACGACCGTCTGACCTATACCTTCACGCTGCGCAGCGGCGTCACCTTCCACAACGGCAAGGCCCTGACCTCGGCCGATGTCGCCGCCTCCTTCGACCGCTACAAGCGGATCGGGTTGCAGCGCAGCACGCTCGACAATGTCGACCGCTGGGAGACGCCGGACGCCGCCACCTTCGTCATCCGCATGAAGGTGGTGCAGCCGACCTTCATCGAGGCGCTGTCCTCCTTCAGCGTGCCGATCGTCATCATCCCTGCCGAGCACAAGGATGATGCGCCGCAGCAGTTGCGCCCCGTCGGCACCGGCCCCTTCCGCCTGCTGGAGTTCACCCCCGGCGCCCAGGCGCGGCTCGGCCGCTATGACGGCTACAAGCCGAACACCGCCTATGAGCAGGCGACCGGCTTCGGCGGCTACAAGCTGGCCTGCCTCGACACCGTGACCTTCCGCATCGTCACCGAAGCCTCGGCCCGCGTCGCCGGCCTCGAGACCGGCGAGCTGCAGGGCGTCGAGGACGTCCCCACCAAGTCCGTCGCGGCGCTGCGCGGCAATCGCAACGTCACCGTGCTGCCGCTGGAGAACTGGTGGATCCAGATCGCCCTGCCCAACACCGCGACGCCGCCCACCGACAACCTGAACTTCCGCCGCGCGGTGCAGGCGGCGCTGGGCGCCGAGGACATCATGGATGCCGCGACCGACGGCAATTTCCGCCTCAATGTCGGCTTCCAGTTCCCGAACCAGCCGAGCTACACCGATGCCGGCAAGCAGTTCTACAACATCAACGACATCGCCGCCGCCCGGCGCTTCCTGGCGCAGTCGCCCTACAAGGGCGAGCCGATCACCATCCTGACCAACCGCGACTATCCGGCGATGTACAATGCCGCCCTGGTGATGCAGCAGCAGATGAAGGCCGCCGGCATCAACGCGCAGCTGCGCGTGGTGGACTGGCCGACCTCGGTGCAGATGTCGCAGCAGGTCAACAGCAACGAATGGCATTTCTTCCATTCCGGCTGGGGCACGCAGCCGGCGCTGGGGGCGCTTGCCACCATGCAGTTCCTGGCCTCGCCCGGCGCCAACTACCGCCCGCGCGACGACAAGGGCGACCCGGATGTCGAGGCCGCCTGGAACGACATGAACACCAAGCCGACGGAAGCCGAGCGCAACGCCGCCTTCGCCCGCATGCAGCAGCTGGTGATGGAGCGGGCGCTGGCCTATCCCTTCGGCTCGCTGACCAAGGTGCAGGCGACGCGGGCCAATGTGAAAGGCTTCCGCCCGTTCCGCATCCCGCGCTTCGCCAATGTCTGGATGGAACGGTGAGGGGGTGGCTGCCGGATTAGCGCCATGATGGGCGTCGCCCTGCGGCGGCTGGCCAGCGCCCTGCCGGTGCTGCTGCTGGTCAGCCTGATCACCTTCGGCATGATGCGGCTGATCCCGGGCGATCCGGCGGCCGCCATCGCCGGCCTCTCCGCCACGCCGCAGCAGGTGGCGCAGATCCGCGCCGATCTGGGCCTCGACCAGCCTTTCCTGCAGCAGCTCGTCCATTGGTATGGCGGGCTGCTGCAGGGCGACCTGGGGCGCTCGATCCTGATGGGGCGCGGCGTCTTCGCCGTCACCATGGAGCGCCTGCCGGTCACCCTCGGCCTCTCCGCCTATGCGCTGGTGCTGACCCTGCTGATCGGGCTGCTCTGCGGCATCGCGGCGGCGCTGAAGCAGAACACCATCATCGACCAGCTGGCCATGGTCTTCGCCATGATCGGCATCTCGGTGCCGAGCTTCTTCCTGGGCCTGGTGATGATCATCGTCTTCGCGGTGCATCTCGGCTGGCTGCCGACCGGCGGCTATGTGCCCTTCGCCCAGGATCCCTGGGGATGGTTCCGCAGCGTCACCATGCCGGCGATCTCGCTGGCGCTGCTGCAGGCCGGGCTGCTGGCGCGCATCACCCGCTCCACCATGCTGGAGGTGATGCGCCAGGACTATATCCGCACCGCCCGCGCCAAGGGCCTGCCCTACCACCAGGTGGTCTTCCGCCATGCCCTGGCGAATGCGCTGATCCCGATCACCACCGTGGTCGGCATCATCATCAGCCTGCTGCTGTCGGGCGCGGTGGTGACCGAGGCGCTGTTCTCCATCCCCGGCATCGGCCAGCTGCTGACCCAGGCGGTGCTGAACCGCGACTATCCGATGGTGCAGGGCGGGCTGCTGCTGGTCACTGGCTTCCTCGTCCTCGTCAATATCGGCATCGACCTGCTCTATGCCGTGCTGGATCCGCGGGTGCGCTATGAGTGAGGTCCTTCCCCTGGCCGCGGCGCCCGAGGCGGTGGAACGCGCGCCGAAGCGCCGCCACCCGGCGCTGGCCGCGCTGCGCCGGCTGTTCAGGCACCGGCTGTTCCTGACCGGGCTGTTCCTGTTCGGCATCATCGCCTTCCTGGCGGCCGCGGCGCCCTGGATCACCACGGCCGACCCGAACCGCCTGTCGATGCGCAACAAGTTCCTGCCGCCCGGCGGCGACTATATCCTGGGCACCGACAATTTCGGCCGCAGCCTGTGGTCGCGCGTGGTCTGGGGCGCGCAGCTGTCGGTGATCATCGGCATTTCGGTGGTGGCGCTGAACGCCGTCTTCGGCACGCTGATCGGCGCGCTGGCCGGCTATTTCCGCCGCGTCGACAATGTGCTGATGCGCATCAACGACGCGCTGATGGCCTTCCCGGCCATCCTGCTGGCGATCGGCGTCACGGCGATGCTCGGGCCGTCGACGATGAACGTCATCCTGGCGCTGGGCATCGTCTATGTGCCGCGCACGGCGCGCATCGTCCGCGCCTCGGTCATTGTCCTGCGCGAGATGGAATACGTCCAGGCCGCGGTCGCCGCCGGGGCCGGCCACTGGCGCATCCTGCGGCACCATATCCTGCCCAATGCCATGGCGCCGATGATCGTCCAGCTGTCGTTCCTGTTCGCCTACGCCGTGCTGTCCGAGGCGACGCTGTCCTTCCTCGGTCTCGGCGCGGTGCCGCCGACGCCGACCTGGGGCAATATCATGGCCGAGGGCCGCGACTTCATGCGCGACGCGCCCTGGATCATCGCCATCCCCGGCGTCGCCCTGATGCTGACCGTGCTCGGCCTCAACATGCTGGGCGACGGTCTGCGCGACGTGCTCGACCCGCGGCTGAGGATCCAGCAATGAGCCTGCTCGAGATCCGCAACCTCACCACCGCCTTCGGCACCGAAAGCGGCCAGGTCACCGCCATCGAGGATATTTCTTTCGGTATCGAGCCAGGGGAAATCCTGGGGATCGTCGGGGAGTCCGGCAGCGGGAAAAGCGTCACGGCGCTGACGGTGATGGGGCTGCTGCCGCGGCCACCCGCAAAGATCCTGTCGGGCTCGGTGATGTTCGACGGGCAGGATCTAACAAAACTGTCCGAGCGGCAGCTGCAGAAGATCAGGGGCCCGGGGATCGCCATGATCTTCCAGGAGCCGATGACCTCGCTCAACCCGGTCTTCCGCATCGGCGAGCAGATCATGGAGACCATCCGCGCGCATGAGCGCCTGTCGCCGCGGGCCCTGCGCGACCGCGCCGTGCAGCTGCTGGCCAAGGTCGGCATCCCGTCGCCGGAGCGGCGGATGGACGACTATCCGCACCAGCTCTCCGGCGGCCAGCGGCAGCGCGTGATGATCGCGATCGCCTTGGCCTGCAACCCGCGCCTGCTGATCGCCGACGAGCCCACCACCGCGCTCGACGTCACCATCCAGGCGCAGATCCTCGACCTGCTGATGGACCTGCGCGACGAGCTCGGCATGGCCATCATGATCATCACCCACAACATGGGCGTGGTCGCCGAGACCGCCGACCGCGTGCTCGTCATGTATGCCGGCCGCATCGTCGAGCAGTCGCCGGTCGAGCGCCTGTTCGACGCGCCGCTGCATCCCTATACCCGCGGCCTGCTCGACTGCGTCCCCTCGCTGGAGCATGACCGGCCGCGCCTGGTCGCCATCCCGGGCAGCCTGCCGGAGCCGGCGCGCCGCCCCTCCGGCTGCCGCTTCCGCCCGCGCTGCGCCCATGCCGCGCCGGCCTGCGCCGAGACCCTGCCCATCCTCGCCGAGCGCGCGCCGGCCCATGCCGCCGCCTGCATCCGCCTGCCGGAGATCGCCGCCGCCATGGCCGAGCCCGCATGAACCGCCCGCTGGTCGAGGCGACCGCCCTGTCCAAGCATTTCCATGTCGGCCCTGCCGGCTGGTTCGGCCGCCGCATCGGCGGCGCCGTGCTGCGCGCGGTGGACGATGTCTCCCTGCGCATCATGCCAGGGGAGACGCTGGGCCTGGTCGGCGAGTCCGGCTGCGGCAAGTCGACGCTCGGCCGGCTGCTGATCCGCCTGCTGGAGGCCAGCGACGGCCATGTCCTGTTCGACGGCGCCGACATCACCGGCCTGGCGCCGAAGCAGCTGCGCGAGACCCGCCGCGGCATGCAGATCGTCTTCCAGGACCCATATGGCGCGCTGAACCCGCGCATGACGGTGGAAGACATCGTCATGGAGCCGCTGGTCATCCATGGCGCCAAACCCGACGCCGCCGCACGCGACAAGGTGGCGGCGATGCTGGAACGCGTGGGTCTCTCCGCCCGCGCCGCCTCGCGCTTCCCGCATGAATTCTCCGGTGGCCAGCGCCAGCGCATCGGCATCGCCCGCGCGCTGATCCTGCGCCCGCGCTTCATCGTCTGCGACGAGGCGGTCTCGGCGCTCGACGTCTCGGTGCAGGCGCAGATCGTCAACCTGCTGCAGGACCTGCAGCAGGAGATGGGGCTGACCTACCTGTTCATCGCGCATGACCTGTCGGTGGTGCGCCACATCTCCGACCGCGTCGCCGTGATGTATCTCGGCCGCATCGTCGAGCTGGCGCGGAAGGAAGAGCTCTACGCCGCGCCGCTGCATCCCTATACCCAGGCGCTGCTGGCCGCCGTCCCCGCGCCGCATCCGGCCGGGCGCGCCGCCCGCCGCGCCGCCCGGCTGCGCGTCGCCGGCGACATGCCCAGCGCCATCAACCCGCCGCCCGGCTGCCGCTTCCACACCCGCTGCCCGCACGCCATGGCGATCTGCCGCGAGGTCGCGCCGCCGCTGGCCGAGACCGCGCCAGGCCATCTCGCCGCCTGCCACCTGCTGACCAAGACCCACTGAACGCCGGAGCCAAGCTGCGATGCCTGAACCCCGCAAAAGCCGCATCCTCTGCGATGTGGATTTCGACCGCGATGGCGCCCAGCACGGCTTCCTGCGGCTGTTCCATTCCAGCCACGCCTCGGCCTATGGCTTCCTGCCGATCCCGATCGTCGTCATCCGCAACGGCGAGGGCCCGACCGCGCTCTTCGTCTCCGGCAACCACGGCGACGAATACGAAGGCCAGGTGGCACTGGCCAACCTGGTCAAGCGCCTGACGCCGGAGGCCATCAAGGGCCGCGTCATCATCCTGCCGACGGCCAACTTCCCCGCCGCCATGGCCGGCAACCGCGTCTCGCCGATCGACAACCTCAACCTGAACCGCATTTTCCCCGGCGATCCTGATGGCTCGGTCACCCAGCAGATCGCCTATTTCATCGCGACCGAGCTGATCCCGCGCGCCGACCTGATCTGCGACCTGCATTCCGGCGGCTCCTCGCTGCTCTACGTGCCCTGCGTGCTGACCAGCCAGGTGCCCGACCGGGCGCTCTACGCGAAGCACATGGCGGCGCTGCGGGCCTTCGGCGCGCCGCTGGCCTATGTGCAGGGCCGCGCCCAGGGGCAGGGCGGCAACCAGACGCTCGGCGGCTATGCCGAGACGCTCGGCATCCCGACGCTGGGCAGCGAGCTCGGCGGCGGCGGCTGCGTCACCCCGGCCGGGCTGCGCATCGCCGAGCGCGGCGTGAACAACCTGCTGGTCCATCTCGGCATCCTGCCCGAGAGCGAGCGCCTAGAGGGCGAGGCCACCGAGGTCTTCGGCCTCGCCGGCCAGGACCACTTCGTCTACACGCCCGAGGCCGGCGTCTTCGAGCCGCTGGTCGAGCTTGGCGACCGCGTGAAGGCCGGACAGCCGGCAGCGCGGATCCATTTCCCGGAGACGCCCTGGGCGCCCTTCGTCGAATGCACCTTCGCCAATGACGGCTTCGTCCTGTGCAAGCGCCAGCCGGGGCGGACGGTGCGGGGGGATTGCCTGTTCGTTTTGGGCGGCGCGTTCCAGGAATAGGGCAGGGGTAGGCCAGGGGAATGAATTCCCCTGGATTTTTCTGTTCATCGGCCGTCACGAGACCAGCGCCATACCGCAGGCCACACCAGGGCAGCGCGGCGGGACGCCATCAGACAAGAACGGCGCCACCCCAAAGGTCGTGCTGCGGATTGGCCGTTTCACGTCCTGTCTCCACGTGGACACGGCAGTCACCGCAGAAAGAAGAAGGGGGTTCGGGGGAATTCATTCCCCCGAGCTTATTCTGTCTTCTCTTTTATCTGTCACACCCCCGTCATGGCGACGTCGCGAAGCTCCGATAAGGCCTCCCCTCGGATGCAACGCTCAGGCCACCGGTCGCGGACTCGGATCCTGGGCACAGCCGAGGGAAGCCGGAATGCCGCCGAGCCCCGCCACGCGCCGTTATCGGACGCTGTTCATTTCCGACACCCACCTGGGCCAGCGCGGCTGCCGGGTCGACCTGCTGCTCGAGTTCCTCAACGAGGTGGAGTGCGAGCATCTCTACCTGGTGGGCGACATCATCGATGGCTGGCGCCTGAAGCGCTCCTGGTACTGGGATGCCGGGCATGACCAGGTGATCCGCAAGGTCCTTTCCATGGCCAAGCGGGGCACCAAGGTCACCTATATCCCGGGCAACCACGACGAGGTCTTCCGCGACTGGGCCGGGCCGGAGTTCCAGGTGGCCGGCATCGCCCTGATGAAGGAGGCGGTCCACACCGCCGCCGACGGCCGCCGCTTCCTGGTCATCCATGGCGACGAGTTCGACAGCGTGGTCCGCTATGCCACCGTCATCGCGCATCTGGGCGACTGGGCCTATGACGCGGCGCTGGCGGTGAACCGCTGGTTCAACGCGGTGCGCCGGCGCCTGGGCTATCCCTACTGGTCGCTCAGCCAGTGGCTGAAGCGCCAGGTGAAGGAGGCGGTGAAGGCCATCGACCGCTTCGAGGTGGCGCTGGCCGAGGAAGCCCGTCGCCGCGGCCTGGACGGCGTCATCTGCGGCCATATCCACCATGCCGAGATGCGCCAGGTGAACGGCGTGACCTATATGAACGACGGCGACTGGGTGGAGAGCTGCTCGGCGCTGGTCGAGCATGCCGATGGCCGCTTCGAACTGATCGACTGGGCCGCCGAGCACCGCCGCCGCCACAACGCCACCCCGCGCGCCCTGCCGGCGCCGGTCGCCGTCGCCGCCGAATAAGATGCGGCTTCTGCTGGTCACGGATGCCTGGACGCCGCAGGTCAACGGCGTCGTCCGCACCCTGAGCATGGTGGCCGAGACGCTGAAGCGCGCCGGCGACAGCGTCACGGTGATCAGCCCCGACCGCTTCGGCAGCCTGGCGGTGCCGGGCGAGCCGGGGCTGCGGCTGGCGCTGTTCCCGCGCCGCCGCCTGGCGGCGATGGTGGAGGAGGCCAGGCCCGATGCGGTGCATATCGCCACCGAAGGGCCGCTGGGATGGTCGATGCGGGGGCTGTGCCGCCAGCGCGGCTGGCGCTTCACCACCGCCTTCCACACCCGCTTCCCCGATTATCTGGCGGCGCGCTTCCGGGTGCCGCTGGCCTGGTCCTGGCCGGTGCTGCGGCGCTTCCACGCGGCGGCCTCGGGCACTTTCGTCGCGACCGAAAGCCTGCATCGCGAACTGGACGCCCAGGGCTTCGGCCGGCTGCGCCACTGGTCGCGCGGCGTCGACACCGCGCTGTTCCAACCGGGGGCGCGCGACGCGTTCCCTGGCCTGCCGCGACCGATCTTTCTGCACGTCGGCCGCGTGGCAGTCGAGAAAAATATCGAGGCCTTCCTGTCGCTCGACCTGCCGGGGTCGAAGGTGGTGGTGGGCGACGGGCCGGCGCGGGCAGGGCTGCAGCAGCGCTTTCCCCAGGCGCATTTCGCCGGCTTCCGCCATGGCGAGGCGCTGGCCGCCGCCTATGCCTCGGCCGATGTGATGGTGTTTCCCTCGCGCACCGACACCTTCGGCCTGGTGCTGCTGGAGGCGCTGGCCTGCGGCACCCCGGTCGCCGCCTTCCGGCAGCCCGGACCGCTGACCGTGCTGGGCGATGCGCCCGTCGGTGCCGTCGACGACGACCTGCAGCGCGCCTGCCTGGCCGCGCTGACCGCCGACCGCGCCGCCTGCCGGGCGCGGGCCGAGGGCTTCAGCTGGCAGGCCTGCGCCGCGCAGTTCCGCGCCCAGCTGGTCTCGCTGCGCGGCGAGCTGCCGGCCGGGCTCGCCGCGGCCGGCTAGGCCTCAGCCGGGCAGGGGCGGCCAGTCCTCCGGCGACTGGATGGCGCCCCAGGCCTTCTGCCGTGCCAGGGCCGCCTCCATGCCCAGGCTGAAGGCGGCTTCGGCCCAGCGGCGGCGGCGCAGTCCGGTCACCGGCTTGCCGGCGCTGTTGCGGTAGATCTTGAACAGGTCGGCGGCGGCCTTCCAGTCGCGGCCGTTCACCAGCTTCAGCAGGCTGGGCGCCGCGACGGTCAGCGCGCCCAGGTTGTTGGCCAGCAGGATCAGCGCCGCCGCCTGGCGCGGGGTCAGCGGCGCGGTGACCGCCCGGGTGACCAGCAGGGCCGCCTTGTCCAGGTCGCGCTGCGCCAGCAGCTCGGCCATCGCCCGGTCGATCGAGGGGCCACCAAGCCGCACCGGCGCGCCGTCCAGATAGCTGCGGCTGCCGATGCCGATGGTCGGGAAGCCGAAGCCGTCATTGTAGGGGGTGAGGATGCAGCCCTCGAAGGCCTCGGACAGGGTCACGGCCTCGGCCGGCACGCCGCCTTGCCAGAGCGCTTCCGGCTCGGCCGCCGCCATCGGTGCCATTTGCAGAATGCCGCCCATCGCTGCCTCCCCGGGGTTGGGGAGGCAGCACAGCATGGGCGTTATCGTTACGTCAACGTATCAGACGGCGTCGGGCGTGTAGCGCCAGACGCTGGCGGGGGGGAAGTTGCGCGGCGTCCAGGCGCGGCGCTCGGCCTTCAGCGCCAGCTTGCGCCAGGGCAGCGGGGAGGTGATGCAGTAGGTATAGAGCAGGAAGCCCTGGCCCGGCGCCACCGCCTCGACGCTGTCGAGGAATCGCCGCTGCTTCTCCAGCGGCAGCAGGACCAGCGGGATGCCGCAGATCGCCGTGGAAATCCGGTGATGCGCCTCGGGCGGGATGCAGGCGGCCAGGTCGAAGGCGTCGCCGCAGACCACGCGCACCCCGGGCAGGGTGTCGCGCAGATGCGCCGCCATCTCGGGGACGATCTCGACCACGATCAGCCGCTCGGCGGGGACGCCGCTCTCGAGCAGGGCGCGGGACACCACGCCAGTGCCGGCGCCGAGCTCCAGCACATAGTCCTGGGGCCCGCGCTTCACCTCGCGCGCGATCCGGCGGCAGAGGCTGGGGGAGGACGGCACCACCGAGCCCATCTGCAGCGGATTGGCCGACCAGCGCTTCAGGAAGAGCGCGGCATTGGCCGTGTGCTGGCGGGTGATCCGGGGCAAGGCGTCGGGCATGCGGCGACTCCGCGAAGGGGCAGACGCCTCCTGTTGGACCCGACGCGGCGACAGCGGCGTGGCGGTGCCGTGACAGTCCCGCGAAGCCGCGGTTCAGCCTTGGTGATCATCCTGCGGCGGCGGGCCACGCAGCAGGCCCAGAAGCCGTGGCGGCAGCGGCTCGGCGCTGTCCTGCGCGAAGCTTTGGCGCAGCTTCGCCTCCAGCCAGGCGGCCGCCGCCTCGGGCTGCGTCGCAGGGTCAGGGCAGGGCGGTTCGGCCACCCGGGGGCGGGGCGGCGGCCGGCGGGGAAGAAAGGCGATCGTCGCTGCCGGTCGGGTCCATGGCGCCGCTCCATCAAGGCGCCGTGAGCTTAGCCTTGGGCGAGGATTTGCTCGACCGGAAAAATCGCGGATTCGCGAGCTGGCAACCCGGCCGGCGCGCCATCGGTTCTTCCATCACAGGCGCCCGGCCGCGGCGGCAGGGCGCGCAACGGGAGGAAACCCGCCATGGCCAACCCGACCCCGCAAGGCGCCGGCGACAAGCAGGCCGAGAAGGACCGTCCGGTCGAAGAGCACCGCAAGGCGAAGGGCGAGGACGCCAAGCTGGAGCGCTCGCTGGAGGACACCTTCCCGGCCAGCGATCCGCCGTCGCAGTCCAGCCCCGGCACCAACACGGTGGGCTGGGAGGAGCCGCTGAACGACGGTACCAAGAAGTCCTGAGCATCGCCGGCGGGACGGTGGCCTAGCGGCTTTCGGCGTCGAGGTCGAAGGCCGGCGCCTCGCGCAGCGCCTCGCGGGTCATCCCGGTGACCAGGCGGGGCGCGCCGCGCGGGCCGGGCAGGAAACGCAGCTCGGCCATCGGCACCCCCACGTATTTCGTGCCCACCCCCAGGAAGCCGCCGACGCCCAGGACCAGCGAGGCGACGCGGCCATCCTCCAGCAGCACCAGGTCGACCACGGCGCCGACCTGCTCCTCCTCCGCGTTGAAGACCGGGCTGCCGATCACCCGGCTGGCGCGCCAGGCCGGCTGCGGCTCCGCCAGGACAAGGGCCGCGGCCGCCGGCGGCGGTGCCGATGGCGATTCGGCCCGGACGGGACGGTTCGGCGGGCCGAGGAATGTGACAAGAACGGCCAGGGCCGTGGTGCTGGGCAGCCGGGGCATGGCAGGATCCTCCACGGCCCCGCGCGATAGCGCGGCACCGGCACCGGCGAAAAGCCCAGCCCCCGCCTGGGGTTTCAGGCAGCGCTCCGCGCGCGCGGCGATGAGGTGGGGGAGACAACCGGATGACTGTCTCTGGAGGTCTAGGCGGCCGTCATCGAAGCTTCATATTTCTGAAATAGAACCGTCGCTCCTCCGTCCTAGAAGGCGCCTCACCGAACCGGCCGGACCGGCTGCCACCAGCGGACACCGGACGGCCCCAAGGACGGAGAGATACAAGGTGAGCAATCGGATTCTGGCCCTGGCGGCCGGCCTCGTGGCGTCGATCAGCCTCTCGATGGGCGCTGTCGCGCAGCAGGCCACCATCACCGGGGCCGGCGCGAGCTTCCCGAACCCGCTGTACCAGAAGTGGGGCGAGGCGGCCCGCTCGGCGATCAACATCCAGCTCAACTACCAGTCCGTCGGCTCGGGCGCCGGCCAGGCCCAGATCCGCAACCGCACCGTCGACTTCGGCGCCTCCGACGCGCCGATGACCGCCGAGCAGCTGCAGGAGCACAACCTGCTGCAGTTCCCGGCCACCATGGGCAGCCTGGTCGCCATCGTGAACGTCCCCGGCGTCGAGGACCACAAGATGCGCCTGACCGGCGAGGTCCTGGCCGACATCTACCTGGGCAAGATCACCAAGTGGAACGACCCGCGCCTGGTCGAGATGAACCCGGGCCTGAGCCTGCCGAACCTGGCGATCGCGCCGGTCTACCGCGCTGACGGCTCGGGCACGACCTTCGTCTGGGTGTCCTACCTCTCCGCCGTCTCCGGCGACTTCAAGACCCGCGTCGGCGTCGGCACCTCGGTGCGCTGGCCGTCGGGCACGGGCGCCCGCGGCAACGAGGGCGTCGCCGGCACCGTCCGCAACGTCCGCGGCGCCATCGGCTATGTCGAGCATGCCTATGCCATGCAGAACAAGCTGGTGACCACGCAGCTGCGCAACCGCGCCGGCAACTATGTCGAGCCGACGACCGCCGCCTTCCAGGCCGCCGCCGCCAATGCCGACTGGACCGCGCCGAACTTCGCCGCCAGCCTGATCGACACCCAGGGCGCCACCTCCTGGCCGATCGTCTCGCCGACCTTCATCCTGCTGCCGCGCAACCCGACCGACGCCACCCGCGCGCAGAACGTGATGAAGTTCTTCGACTGGGCCTTCCGCTCGGGCGATGCCACGGCGACCGAGCTCGACTACATCCCGGTGCCGGAAGCGGTCGAGAACGCCATCCGCGCCGCCTGGGCGACCATCCAGGTCGACGGCAAGCCGGTCTGGCCGGCGAACTGAGGACCTGGTCCGGACGCCCGCGTCCGGCCGGATGACAGGACAGGCGGGCGGCATCACGCGGTGCCGCCCGCTTCCGCGGATCGGCCGGGGCGGTTAAGCCCGGCCTCCTCAGGACCGACCGCCGCGGCCGCCGCGCCGCCGGCCCAGGCCCGTCCCGCCGCCGGGGGCTACCCGGAACCCGCGACCCGGAGCGCGATCTTGCCGCCGTCCGCCACCCTTGCCCCTGACGCCATCGCCGCCAGCGGCTCGCCGCCCGGCCTGAGGCGCGGCAGCGCCTCCGGCGCCATGGGCGACGCCATCTTCGCCGCCGCCTGCCGCATCGCCGGCCTCCTGGTGCTGGCGCTGCTCGGCGCCATCATCATCGGCCTGTTCATCGGCGGCCTGCCGGCCTTCCGGGCCTTCGGCTTCGGCTTCGTCTTCTCGACGGAGTGGGATCCGGTGCAGGAGGTCTTCGGCGCCGGCGTCTCGATCTACGGCACCGTCATCACCGCCGTGCTGGCGCTGGTGCTCGCCGTGCCGCTGGCCTTCGGCGTCGCCTTCTACCTGACCGAGCTGGCGCCCGCCTGGCTGCGCCGCCCGGTCGGCACCGCGGTCGAGCTGCTGGCCGCCGTCCCCTCGATCATCTACGGCATGTGGGGCTTCTTCCTGATCGTGCCGTTCATGGCGCAGACGGTGCAGCCCTTCGTCATCGACACGCTGGGCGAGCTTCCGCTGATCGGCGACCTCTTCGCGGGCCCGCCCTTCGGCACCGGCATCTTCACCGCCGCCCTGATCCTGGCGATCATGGTGCTGCCCTTCATCGCGGCGACCATGCGCGACGTCTTCGAGACGGTGCCCGCCGTCTACAAGGAGAGCGCCTACGGCCTGGGCTGCACCCAGTGGGAAGTGGTCCGCAGCGTGGTGCTGCCCTATACCCGCATCTCGGTGGTCGGCGGCATCATGCTGGGCCTCGGCCGCGCGCTGGGCGAGACCATGGCGGTCACCTTCGTCATCGGCAACGCCAACCGCATCTCGACCAGCCTGTTCGGGCCGGGCAACACCATTGCCTCGGTGATCGCCCTCGAATTCGGCGAGAGCGAGCTCGGCAGCCTCAAGCTCTCCGCGCTGCTGGCGCTGGGCTTCCTGCTCTTCGTCATCTCCTTCATCGTGCTGGCGGCCTCGCGCTTCCTGCTGCGCCAGCGTCGGAAGGCCTGATCCCATGAGCGCCACGACCCACGCTGCCCTCCCCAAGGCCAGCCTGCCGGGCGGCCCCGCCAAGAACCAGGCCGTCGCCGCCGCCCTCGGCCGCCGCCGCCGCGCCACCGCGCTGACCGTCAAGCTCGCCTGCTACGCGGCGACCGGCATCGGCCTGGCCCTGCTGCTGTCGATCCTGGGCACGCTGTTCTGGAACGGCTTCACCGCGCTGTCGCCGCGGGTCTTCACCGAGGTCACCAAGCCGCCCGGTTCCGACGGCGGCCTGCTGAACCCGATCATCGGCAGCCTGATCCAGGCCGGCATCGGCACCCTGATCGGCACCCCGATCGGCCTGCTGGTCGGCACCTACCTGGCCGAATACGCCAAGGCCTCGCCGCTGGCCAATGCCGTGCGCTTTGTCTCCGACATCCTGCTCTCGGCGCCCTCGATCCTGATCGGCCTCTTCGTCTACCAGATCCTGGTGGTGCCCTTCGGCGGCTTCTCCGGCTGGGCCGGGTCGGTCGCGCTGGCCATCATCGTCATCCCCATCGTGGTCCGCACGACGGAAGACATGCTGCGCCTGCTGCCCGACACGCTGCGCGAGGCGGTGATCGGCCTGGGCGCGCCGAAGTGGAAGATGATCACCCTGGTCTGCTGGCGCGCCGCCGCCTCGGGCATCGTCACCGGCGTGCTGCTGGCGGTCGCCCGCGTCGCCGGCGAGACCGCGCCGCTGCTCTTCACCTCTCTCGGCAACCTGAACTGGTCGCTCAGCCTCTCCGGGCCGATGTCCAGCCTGCCGATCACCATCTACTCCTATGCCGGCTCGCCGTATCAGGACTGGATCGCGCTGGCCTGGGCGGGCGCGCTGATCATCACGCTCGGCGTCCTCGGGCTCAACATCGCAGCGCGCACGCTGCTGCGCCGCAAGTGAGGCAGATCATGAGCGCTTCCATGACCCAGACCGCCACCGACGCCATGCCCGGCCTGCAGGCCCGCAGCGCCGAGACCCTGAACCCGGCCCGCATCTCGGTGCGCAAGCTCGACTTCTACTACGGCGACCACAAGGCGCTGAAGTCGATCGACTTCGACCTGCCGGACCGCCAGGTCACCGGCATGATCGGCCCCTCGGGCTGCGGCAAGTCGACCCTGCTGCGCGTCCTGAACCGGATGTACAGCCTCTATCCGGGCCAGCGCGCCACCGGCGAGGTGCTGCTCGACGGCAAGAACATCCTGGATGACGACGTCGACATCAACGCGCTGCGCTCGCGCGTCGGCATGGTGTTCCAGAAGCCGACGCCCTTCCCGATGACCATCTACGAGAACATCGCCTTCGGCATCCGCCTGCACGAGAAGCTGTCCAAGGCGCAGATGGACGAGCGGATCGAATGGGCGCTGACCCGCGCCGCCATCTGGGGCGAGGTCAAGGACCGGCTGAACAGCTCGGCCATGGGCCTCTCCGGCGGCCAGCAGCAGCGCCTCTGCATCGCCCGCACCATCGCGGTGCGGCCCGAGGTGATCCTGCTGGACGAGCCGACCTCGGCGCTCGACCCGATCTCCACCCTCAAGATCGAGGAGCTGATCGACGAGCTGAAGCGCGACTTCACCATTGCCATCGTCACGCACAACATGCAGCAGGCGGCGCGCTGCGCCGACCAGGTGGCCTTCTTCTATCTCGGCGAGCTGATCGAGGTGGCGCCGGCGGAAGAGATGTTCACCGCGCCGAAGCAGAAGAAGACCCAGGAATACATCACCGGCCGGTTCGGCTGATCGGGGCTCCCATGGAAGACACTTTGCAGAGCGAGCACATCGTGAAGTCGTACGAAGAACAGCTGAAGCGCCTGCGTGACATGGTCGCCCGCATGGGCGGCCTGGCCGAGCGCCAGGTGGCCGATGCCGCCGCCGCCCTGATCCGCCGCGACACCGAGCTCGCCAGCGCCGTCGTCGGCCGCGACGGCGAGATCGACGCGCTCGAGACCGAGATCGAGAACTTCTGCGTCCGCCTGCTGGCGCTGCGCCAGCCGATGGCCGCCGACCTGCGGCTGATCGTGGCCGCGATGAAGGTCTCGACCGACATCGAGCGCATCGGCGACTACGCCCGCAACGCGGCGAAGCGCGCCATCGTCGTCTCGCAGCAGCCGCAGCTGGGCAGCCTGAACGGCTTCCAGTGGATGGCCAAGCTGGTGCAGGAGAACCTGAAGGACGCGATCGACGCGCTGGTCAAGGAAGACGCCAACGCCGCCGAGCGCGTCTGGGGCGCCGACGCGCCGGTCGACGACATCTACAACGGCATCTTCCGCGAGATGCTGACCCACATGATGGAAGACCCGCGCAACATCACCGCGGCGACCCACCTGCTGTTCATCGCCAAGAACTTCGAGCGGATCGGCGACCACGCGACCAACATCGCCGAGACCGTGCACTACGCCGTGCTCGGCCACATGCTGCCCGAGGACCGGCCGAAGTCGGACAGCTCCGCCTACACCGTCGTCCGCCCGCCGGTCTGACCGAACGACCGCCTGAGGAGAAGTGCCACCGATGGCCGAGCTGCATTCCGGTATGTCGCGTCCGACGATCCTGGTGGTCGAGGACGAGGCGCCGCTGCTGACCCTGCTGCGCTACAACCTGGAAAAGCAGGGCTTCCGGGTCGACGAGGCCGCCGACGGCCAGGAAGCCCTGATGCGGGTCGCCGAGGCTCCGCCCGACCTGGTGCTGCTGGACTGGATGCTGCCGGCCCTCTCCGGGCTGGAAGTCTGCCGCCAGCTGCGCCGCCGCCCCGACACGCGTGACCTGCCGATCATCATGGTCACCGCCCGCACCGAGGACCAGGACGCCGTGCGCGCCCTGGACACCGGCGCGGACGACTACATCGCCAAGCCTTTCGTCATGGATGCGCTGATGGCGCGCATCCGGGCGCTGCTGCGCCGCTCCGGCGGGGTCGCGACCAAGGGCGTGCTGGCCTGGCAGGACGTGTCGATGGACCAGGACGCGCACCGCGTGACTCGCGCCGGCCGCGCGCTGCATCTGGGCCCGACCGAGTACCGGCTGCTGGAATTCTTCATGCAGCACCCGGGCCGCGTCTTCTCGCGGGAGCAGCTGCTGGACGCCGTCTGGGGCCGCGACATCCATGTCGAGCCGCGCACCGTCGACGTCCATATCCGCCGTCTGCGCAAGTCGGTGAACGCCGATGGGGAGGTGGATATCATCCGCACCGTCCGTTCCGCCGGCTATGCGCTGGATCTCGAGCACGCCTGAAGGGAAAAAAAGAGGCAGGCCAGGGGAATGAATTCCCCTGGACCCCTTCTTTTTTCTGTCCGACTGCCGTGTCCACGTGAAGACGTGGGGCACAACGGACCATCAACAGCGCGACCTTCGAGGTCGCGCTGTTTTTTTATGCCTGCGTCCCGCCATGATGCCCGGGCGACGGTGCAGGCAAGGCGCAGGTCCCCGAACGGCCGGTGATCAGAAAAAAGATGGGGGCTCGGGGGAATTCATTCCCCCGACCTTCCCCCCTGTCTTCTCTGCTCAGACGGTCGCTTCTCCCAACAACAACGTCTGCCGCCGGATCAGCCACACCGCGCGTTCGAAGAGCGTGGTGACCCGGAACAGCAGGCTCTGATCTTCCGGCGTCAGCGCTTCGGTCGTCGACACCCGGCGGCGCAATTGGTCCATCATCTCCGAGCGGTCGGCCGAAAGCTCGCGCAGCATCGCCAGGTCCTCGCTGTCGCCGCGGCTGCCGACGTCCTCGAGCTGCAGCAGCAGCAGGTGCAGCGCTTCCGACAGCTGCAGCACGCGGGTGGCGACCGGCGCCTGGGACGGGCCCGCGGCGGCGATGGCGAAGTCGCCGATGGTCTCGCGCAGCGCCGCCAGCAGCTCGTTGCGGTTCTCCAGCAGCACGGCGCGGTCCAGCGTGCCGCGGTCGGGGTCGCGCGCCAGCAGCTCGGCCAGGAAGGTCTTGGTGGCCTGCTCGACGCTGGCGGCGGCAGCCAGCTGGGTGGCGACCGGCGGCGTCGCAGGCGTGCCGTCCAGCACCGGGGCCAGCAGGCCGGGCAGGCGGGCGGCGAGGCCGGCCTGCTCGCGCTCGACCAGGTCGAGGGCGCTGGGCGGATGGTCGAGCGCCTGATCGTACAGAAAGCGCGGACGGCCCAGCGCCTCGGCCGGCGTCGCCGGCGACAGCCGCTCCAGCAGGGCGCGCATCGGGCGGCCGAGTGGTGCGAGGAACAGCGCCGTCACCACCTGAAAGATCAGGAACAGCCAGCCGATGCGCTCGGGCAGGCGCTCGGCCAGGTGCTCGGTCAGCCAGAGGACGAGCGGGATGCCGCGCTGCTCCAGCACGAAGAGGCCGAGGAACAGGACCGTGCCGATCACCTTGAAGAGGGTCTGGAACCAGGCGAGCTGGCGGGCCGAGCCGGACAGGTTGCCCGACAGCAGCAGCACCGACAGGCCGGAGCCGAGCGAGGCGCCATAGACCACCATCACCGTCTGCTCGAAGCCGAGCAGGCCGAGGCTGGCGAGCGTGATCGCCAGGATCGAGACGGTGGAGGAGGATTGCGCGACGATGGTCACCACCACCCCGACCAGGAAGGGCGGGGTGAGGGCCTGGCCGGAGAAGGCCAGCAGCTCGCGCACCATGGGCAGGTCGCGCAGCGGCGCGGCGCCGGCCTTGATGGTGGCCAGGCCCAGGAACAGCAGGCCAAGCCCCGCCAGCGCCCCCAGCAGCGGCCGCAGGCGCCCGCCGTGGTCGATGCCGAAATAGCTGGCGAAGCCGACCAGGCCGAACAGCCAGAGCACCGCCAGCCGCAGGTCGATGGTGGCCAGCAGCACCAGCCCCGCGGTGCCGGCATTGGCCCAGGCGAGCGCCGGCAGCGCGCGCGCCAGCGGCAGCAGCCCGGCGGTGTAGAGGCTGGTGGCGATGAAGGTGACGGCGTTGGAGCTCTGGGTCAGCGCGCCCAGCAGCAGGCCGGTGCCGGCGGCCGAAACCGGCCCGCGGGTCGCCAGCCGCATGGCGCCGCGCAGCCGTGGGCCGGCCATGGCCTGCAACCCGCTGCCGACCGCCTTGATGCCCAGGAAGAACAGGCCGAGGCCCCCGAAGAGGCTGGCGAAGAGTTCCATCGGTCAGGTCTCTCGAGGCGGGTCTCAGGCCGGGCGGCGGGCGGTGGCGAGGGTCAGCAGCAGGGCCAGCACCAGCACCAGCCCGGCGGCCGAGCCGATCAGCAGCAGGCGCCGGGTCTCCTCGTAGCGGGCGGCGGAGTCGCGCAGCATGGCCTCGCGGCTGGCATGGAAGGCCTGGGCAATGGCCTCGGCGGCGGCGTCCAGCTTCTGCTCCAGCGCGCGATCGACGCCTCGCACCCGGGCATCGATGGCGCGCGGGCCCTCGGGCGTGGTCGGATCGGCGCCGGCCAGGGCCTCGGCATAGCGCGCAGCCAGCGTCGCATGGTCGGCGACCAGGGCGGGCAGGCCGGCGCCGGCGGCCTCCGGCAGGCGCGGCGCCGCCCGGGCCAGGCCCTGCAGCAGCGCGGCGGTGCGCGTCTGCTCGGCCAGGAAGCGTTCCTCCAGCGCGCGCCGGCTGGCTTCGTCGCGGGAGCGGAGCAGGAGATTCTTCCATTCCTGCACCTGCCGCTTGAAGCCGGTCTCCGCCTGGCGGCCGGTGTCGAGGATGCCCTGCAGCTCGGCCAGCCGGGTCGAGGTCGCGCGGCTGGCGGCATCGGTCTGGTGCAGGGCGAAGAGGCCGAGCCCGGCCATGCCGAGCAGCACCAGCATCACCAGCCCGCCCAGCATCAGGCGCATGCGCATCAATCAGATGTCCTGCATGGCCCCGCGACCTGTCATGAAACTGTCACGAAGCGCTTGTTTTCACGAAAGAAAGCCCGCTTGCGGCGGTGCGCCGCATCGATGCCGCGCCGGCCTGCCAGCGTCAAGCTGGCGGCCGTCGCCGGGGCGCCCGCCGCTGCCGTCCTGACAAGCGTCGTGCGCTTGGGTAATCTGGCGCGGAAACGTCCGTCCGAGTCGAGAGGAAGGCAGCCGAGCATGGCGATGAGCACGCAACTGGCGCTGCGGCTGCGGCCCGAGGCGGAGGCGGTGCCCGAGCTGCTGGACCGGCTGGAGGCCTTTGCCGAGGAGGCGGAGCTCAGCCCGGGCGTGGCGCATCGCCTGGCCCTGGTCGCCGAGGAGCTGGTAGCCAATGTCGCCATGCACGGCGTCGGCGCCAGCTTCGTCGAGGTGGCGCTGCGCCAGGCGGAGGGCGCGCTGCTGCTCGACATCGTCGATGACGGCCCGGAATTCGATCCGCTGGCCGAGGCTGCGCCCGACACCGAGGCCGGCATCGAGGAGCGCGAGATCGGGGGCTTGGGCATCCATTTCGTCCGCAAGATGGTCCGCAGCCTGGACTATCGGCGGCAGGACGGCTGCAACCGCCTCGCGGCGGTGCTGGACGCGGGCTGAAGCGCGCGGCACTTTGACGGCCACGCGTCAGAGACGATTGAGAGACGCATAGAGGAGCGTGACGAGTATGCAGATCGCCGAGATCAAGTCCGGGGCCGTGACGGTCGCTGCCTTCGAAGGGCGGCTCGACACCGCCACCGCCGCGGCGGCGGAGAGCAAGCTGCTCGCCCTGTTGGAGGAAGGCGGCGTGGTCGCCGATCTGGAGGGGGTGCGCTACGTTTCCTCCGCCGGGCTGCGCGTGCTGCTGAAGGCCGCCAAGCAGGCCAAGACCGCCGGCAAGCCGTTCAGCGTCTGCGGCCTGCAGGCGCCGGTGCGCGAGGTCTTCGAGATCTCCGGCTTCGACAAGATCATCCCGGCCTATGCCACCCGCGCCGAGGCGCTGGCGGCCTGATCCCGCGCCGGCGGACGCCCTTCCTCGGGATGGCGCCCGCCGGGCTTTCCCGGCCGGAGGCATGATGCAGGGACCTCCTGGCGCGGATGGCTTGCAGCTCGGCCTGCTGGACGGGCTGGCGCGGCTCGCCGGCCTGGCGCCGAGCGAGGTGCTGCTGGGCCGGCTGCGCCGCGCCGCCCTGCTGCTCTCCGGCATGACCGAGGCGCGGCTGCCGCCCGCCGATCCTGAGGATCCTTTCTGGGCCGCGCTGCTCGACGCCGTGACCGTGCAGGAGACGCGGCTGTTCCGCGCCGCCTCCCAGCTCGAGGCGCTGGCTGCTCTGGTCTTCCCGGGCCTGCGCGGGCTCGGCCGCCCGCTGCGCCTGCTCTCCGCCGGCTGCGCCACGGGGGAGGAGGGCTGGACGCTCGCCGCCCTGGCCGGCAAGGCCGGCTTCGCCGCGGCGGTCACCGGCATCGACCTCTGCCGCCCGGCCCTCGCCCGGGCCGCGACGGGCCGCTTCCCGCCCGGTCCGCCGGACCCGCTGCGCGACGTGCCGACGGCCTATCTGCGGCATTTCCCGCGCCTGCCCGATGGCGGGGCGCGCGCCCAGCCGCCAGCCGGTGTGACCGTGTCCTGGTCGCGCCAGAACCTTTGCGAACTGGCCGAGCCGGAAGAAAGCTTCGACATCATCCTGTGCCGCAACGTACTGATCTACCTGACCGCGCCCGCCCGCGCCGCGGTGGTCGAGGGCCTCTTCGCCCGGCTCGCCCCGGGCGGGGCGCTGCTGCTGGGCGCCACCGACGCGCCGCCGCCCTCGCTCGGCCTGGTGCTGTGGTCGGAGACGCAGCCCTCGCTGTGGCGGCGGGCATGAGCGCGCTGCTGGCCGGTGGCCGCGCCTGGCGCCTGCCGCCCGGGGTAGAGGCCGTCCCGCCGCTGCGCCCGCGCCCGCTGCCCGGCGCCGCGCCCGGGCTGCTCGGCCTGGCGCTGCAGGGCGGGCAGCTGCTGCCGGTGCTGGCCCCGGGCGGCGTCGCCGGCCCGGTCTGGCTGCTCTGTCCCGCCAGCGAAGGCGGCGCCCGCCTGCTGCTGACCGGCGAGGCGCTGCTGGCCCAGGTGCCGGAGGACGCCCAGCCGCTCGACCTGCCGCTGGCGCTGCTCTCCGCCACGCCGACCGCGGCCGTCGCCCCGCTGCCCGCCGCCGCCCTGCCGCCGCGCCCGGTGGCCGAGCGGGCGCGGGCCGGCCTGCTCGGCCTCGGCCTGGCGGGGGGCAGGATGCTGCTGCCCCTCGACCGGCTGGCGCGGGTGGTGCCGATGCCGGCGCTGGCCCCGGCGCCGGCATCGGC
>NZ_MLCO01000280.1 GCF_001982615.1 Teichococcus deserti
GCCCCGCCAGCACCGCGACACCCGCCACCCCCGCCAGCACGCCGCCCAGCCGCGCGCCGCTCAGCTTCTCGTCGCTGGTCAGCAGATGCGCGACCACGGCGGTGAAGACCGGGGTCGCGGCATTCACCACCGACGCCAGCCCGCTCGGGATGCTCTGCTGCGCCCAGACGATCAGGCTGAACGGGATCAGGTTGTTCAGCAGCGCCATCGTCACGCAGGCCCGCAGCACCGGTCCGGTCGGCGGGAGACGCTCGCCGCGGAAGCCCAGCACCAGCCACAGCATCCCCGCCGCCAGCAGGACCCGCGCGAAGACCACGGTGAAAGGGGGCCAGGCAGCGCCGGCGATCGCCATGAAGAAGAAGCTGCCGCCGAAGGCCAGCGACAACAGCAGCAGCAGCACCCACTGGCGGGACGTCATCAGCCAACCCCCAGAAGCAAGAAAGCCTGGGGGATGGAATTCGCCCCGCAAACGTGCACGTTTGCGCCCCTTCTCGTTCTGCAAAGGCCCGGCGGACGCTGTCCGCCGGGCAGCCAAGCTCAGCGGCGGCGCTCGACCAACACACCATCCGCCTTCAGGGACGCGATCTCCTCGGACGAAAAACCGTGGCGCGACAGCACGGCATCGCCATGCTGGTTGAAGGCCGGCGGTGCGGCGCGCGTGCCCCCCGGCGTGCGCGACAGCTTGATCGGCGTGCCCAGCGCACGGAAATCGCCCAGCTCCGTGACCATCTCGCGATGCGCCGTATGCGGCTGCGACAGCGCCTCGTCCACGTTCAGCACCGGACCCGCTGGCAGCCCGGCGGCCAGCAGCCGGTCGCACAGGTCATGCCCGTCCTCGGAGGCCAGGCGCGCCTCCAGGATCTCGGTCAGCGCGTCACGGTTGACCACCCGGTCACCGTTGCTGCGGAACCGCGCATCCTCCGGCAGCCCGTCCAGCCCGAGGAAGGCGCAGAACTTCCTGAAGGCCGGGTCGTTGCCGCAGGCCACGAAGATCTCGCAGCTCGCCGTCTTGAAGGCGGAATACGGGGAAATGTTCGGATGCGGGTTGCCCGTCGCCTTCGGACGCTTGTCGTTGAGCAGGAAGTTGGCGGCCTGGGGATGCAGCAGCGCCATGCCGCAGTCGTGCAGCGTCATGTCGACATACTGGCCCTGCCCCGACCGCGCCCGCTCCTGCAGCGCCATCAGGATGCCGATCGACGAATAGAGGCCCGTCGCCAGGTCGACGATCGGCGTGCCCATGCGCACGGGGGACGTCTCCGGCGTGCCGTTGATCGACATCAGCCCGACCATCGCCTGGATGATGGCGTCATAGCCCGGCAGGCCGCCGCGCGGCCCGGTGGCGCCGAAGCCCGAGACCCGGCAATGCACCAGCTTCGGGAACTTCTTGCTGAGCACGTCCTCGTAGCCCAGGCCCCATTTCTCCATCGAGCCGGGCTTGAAGTTCTCGACCAGCACGTCGGCATCGTCCAGCAGCCGCAGCAGCACCTCGCGGCCGGCGGGCTTGCCCAGGTCGAGGGCGATCGACTGCTTGTTGCGGTTGACGCCGATGAAATAGCTGGCCGCGTCGCCCTGGAAGGGGGGGCCCCATTCGCGCACCTCGTCGCCCTGCGGCGGCTCGACCTTGATCACCTCGGCGCCGTGGTCGGACAGGATCATGGTGCAGTAGGGGCCGCCCAGCACCCGCGTCAGGTCGATCACCTTCAGCCCGGCCAGGGCGCCGGCGGAGCGCGCCAGCCCCTTCCCCTCGGCCATGGGAACAGCGTCAGTCATGCGGCAGCCTTCCTTGCAAACACGCGGGCACAGAATTCGGGATAGGTTTCCAGCATCTCGTCGCAGACCGGCCCGCGCAGCAGGGCAAGCTGCTCGGGCGTCGGATCGGGCGTCACGGCGACCTGCGCCGGCTCGTCATAGTCGAAGCCGGTGGCAGCGCGGATGCTGGCGGCATCCTCGCCAGGATGGGCACTGGCCAGGGTGAAGCGGGCCGTCGCCGGGTCGAACCGAAACAAGGACTTGCCAGTGACCAGGGCCTGCGCCGTGCCACGGCGGAACACGCCGGGCGCCGAGACGCCAGGGGCAGAAATATTGTCGACCTGCGGCACCAGCACGCGGGGCGAATGCTCCTCGCGGAACAGGATGGTGCGCGGCGTCATGAAATACATGAAGGCGCTGCCGAAGCTGCCCGGGAAGCGCGTCCCCTGCCCCGGCCAGTCGCCGGTGCCGATCAGGTTGATATTGGCCTGCCCGTCGATCTGCCCGCCGCCCAGGAAGAAAAGATCGATCCGCCCCTGCCCGGTCAGGTCGAACAGCTCGCGCGAGCCTTCGGTGAAAGGATTGCCATGGCGCTTGTGCAGCAGCGACAGCCGCACCGGATGGCCCTGCTTCTTCACCAGCCAGCAGGCCGCGGCCGGGATCGGCGAGGCGGCACCCACCGCGATGTGGCGGGCCGGCGGTGCGGCCGGGTCCAGGATCAGCGCGGCCAGCGCGGCCGCCAGGCGTTCCTCAGGCTGGATCACGCGGCTTTCTCCGAGCCGCCGAGCTCGACGGCGAGCCAGTTATCAAAACCTTCCTGCGTCTTCGCCGCCCGGGCATAGGCCGCGACATAGCCCGCATCGAAGCCGTATTCGTCGAGCAGCGCCACCGGCTGCGCCCCGCGCCCGGCCAGGGCCACGCCGCCGATATAGGTGGCGCTGATGGTGCCGGGGGCGGTGCGCTCGTCCTCCAGCAGGTTGCCGTCGAAGAAGCGCTCGACGGTGACCAGCGCCTCGCGCGAGGCATGCGCCAGCGTCGCGCATTCCCGCCGCCGCCCGAGCCAGACATTGCCCTCCCGGTCGGCCATCACCGCGTGGAACAGGCAGAAATCGGGCGACAGCGCGGGCAGCAGCACGATCGGGTCGCCGCTCTCGGCGAAGGGGTTGTCGATGACGCGCCAATCCGGCCGGTTGGCCAGGATGTCGCTGCCGATCAGGCCGCGCAGCGGCATGAAGGGCACGCCCTTCTCGGCCGCCTGCAGCATGGTGTGGATCGCCGGGCAGGTGGCGTCCTGGACACGGATCCGCCCTTCCTTCAGCGCCGCGGTGAAGCGGGGGGCGAAGCCGGCCTCGCCCAGGCTGATCGCGCTGGTCTGCAGCTCGGCGACGCAGCCGGCGCCGATCAGCAGGTCGGTGGCGAAGCCCGAGACCGGCACGCCCAGCAGCCGCAGCCCGCGCGCGCCGCGGCGGATCAGCGCCTTGGCCAGCGCCACCGAGGGCAGCGAATTGTCCGGCGGCAGCGCCACCATCGCGCCATCCGGGATGCGGGCGGCGAGCTCCTCGACCGATGGCCAGGCGGGCGGCGCTGTTGTCATGGTTGGGTCTCCTCCTTGGCCGCCACCATACCCCCTTCGGCGCGGCGGGGAAGCCGTCTAGCCTGGGGCGGCCATGTCCGATTCCAGACCCGCCCCTGCCACCCTCGACGGCCCGCGGCTGCGGCTGCGGCCCTGGCGCGACGACGACCGCGAGGCCTTCGCCGCCATGAACGCCGACCCGATCGTCATGCGATACTTCGCGGCCCCCCTCGCCCGCGCGGAATCGGATCTCTTCCTGACCCGGCTGCAGGACCACTTCGCGACCCATGGCTTCGGCTTCTGGGCGTTGGAGCTGCATGGCCGCCCCGGCCTGGTCGGCCTTTGCGGCCTGGCGCGGATTTCCTGGGACCACATCCCCTGGGAAAACCCCGCCGACCCGCCGGTGGAAATCGGCTGGCGCCTGAACCCGGCCTTCCACCGCCTCGGCCTGGCCGAGGAGGCCGCGCGCATCGCCCTCGCCCATGGCTTCGGCCCGCGCGGCCTGCCCGAGATCGTCGCCTTCACCGTGCCGGACAACGTCCGCTCCTGGGGGCTGATGGAGCGGCTGACCATGCGCCGCGCCGGCGGCTTCGAGCATCCCCGCCTGCCCGAGGGCCATCCGAAGCGCCACCAGCTGCTGTACCGGCTGCGGCGCCAGGACTGGATCGACGGCCGCATCCCTTGATCTGCCGCAAGGCTGCCGGAGGCGGGAGCCGCTAAGCCGGGCGGCATGATCGCCGACTGCCTGCATGCGCTGGCCCTGCCCGGGACCGAGGAGGCTGCTGCCCTGCTGCTGGCCCTGCTGCTGGCGGGGCTGGCCGGCGGGCTGACCCATTGCGCCGGCATGTGCGCCCCCTTCGTCCTGGCCCAGGCCGCCACCGGCCGCGGCCTCGGCGGCGGCATCGTCGCGCGGCTGGCCGGCGCCGCCCTGCTGCCCTACCAGGCCGGGCGGCTGGCCGGCTACGCGATGCTGGGCGCGGTGGCCGGCGGCCTTCTGGGGCGGCTGCCCGAGACCGGCGGGCGGCTGCCGGCAGCGCTGCTGCTGCTGGCGGCGCTGGCCATGCTGGGCCAGGCGGCGGCGCGGCTCGGGCTGCCCGCGCGGCGGCCGTCGCTGCCCGACTTCGCCCCTCCGGCCCGGCTGCTGCGCTTCCTGCTGGCGGAACCCCAGGGCTGGCGCGGCTTCGGCCTCGGCCTGCTGCTGGCGGGGCTGCCCTGCGGCCTGCTCTATGCCGCGCTGGCCGGGGCGGCGGCGGCGGGCAGCGCGGCCGGCGGCGCGCTGGCCATGGCCGCCTTCTGCCTGGGCACCATGCCGGCGCTGGTGGCGCTGGCCCTGCTCGGCCGTTTCCTGGCACGGCGGGCCGGCCCCGGGCTGCGCCGCGCCAGCGCGCTGCTCTTCGCGGCGAACGCCCTGCTGCTGGCGGGGCTGGCAGCGCGCCTGCTGCACGGCTGAGGCACCGCCGCTTAGGCTTCGCGCAACCCGCCCTGCCGATCCTGCCCTCGCCGAGTGGAAAGAGAGGCGGCCAGGCAGATGCCCTTGCTGGTTTCGGGCGAGGTCCCGGACACCATCTACGAGAATGCGCGTCCCGGTGACTGGGTGGCGAAGCTGTCGCTGTCCGGACTGACCGGCATCACCGACGTCAGGCTGACCGGCACCGACGCCAACCGCTTCGAGGCCAGGCTGGACGCCGCCAAGGGCCTGGTCACCATCGTCCCGGTCGGCGCCTTCGACAGCGAGGCCTTCAGCGGCACGCCGAAATTCGCCTTCGGCCTGCAGGTGAAGACCGCCTCGGGCTGGGTCGACAGCGGCCAGAGCTGGGGCGTCTCGCTGCTCAACGTCGACGACACGCCGCCGCACAAGCTGAGCTTCTCCGCCGGCGGCTCGGTGCTGGAGACCGATGTCGGCGGCGTCATCGGCACCCTCTTCGGCGAGGACCGTGACACCCCCAAGGCCAACCTGACCTACCGCGTGCTCTGGCCGGACGAAGCCTATTTCGAGGTGGTCAATGGCAATGTCCTGAAGCTGCGCGACGGCGTCGACCTGCTGCGCGAGGGCGGCACCACGCGGCCCGTCATGATCGAGGTGTCCGACGGCAAGCAGGAGGCCAACTTCCTGCTCGACGTGAAGGTGCTGAACACCAGCTCGGACGAGGACGTCGCGGCGCCGCCGGCGGTCTATGTCCCGCCCGACTGGGTCTCGCCGCCGGTCACCGAGGCGCCGCCGGTGATGACGCCGCCCGTGGCCTCGCCGCCGGTGGTGACCTCGCCGCCGGCCGATCCGGTCTCGCCGACCGTGGTGCCGCCGGTGGTCAGTGTCGTCACGCCACCCGTCGTCACCTTACCC
>NZ_MLCO01000281.1 GCF_001982615.1 Teichococcus deserti
GACCTCGACCTCGCAGACATGGCAGCCGTTCGGCCAGGTGGGGCCGGACACGCTGCTGGTGCTGTCGATGAAGATGCGGCCCTCGGGCTGGCGCGCCGCCAGCTCGAAGAGGTCGATGCCGCGGTCGGTGCCGGCCAGCTGGATGCGGCCCTGGCTGTCTTCGAGGTCGCCGGCGGACACCTCCAGCGCCTCCGAGGCGAGGTCCTTCGCCTTGTCGACCGTGCGGTCGGCAGCGACCTTCACGGCGGAGCCGGCGGTGAACAGCGAGCGCGAGCCGGCGCTGCCGAAGCCGCTGCCGCGATCGCTGTCGCCGAAGACCACGCGGATTTTTTCAAGCGGCACGCCGAAGACGTCGACGGCGAGCTGGGCGTAGGAGGTGGCGATGCCCTGTCCCATGGCCTGGGTGGTGGCATAGATCTCGATGGCGCCGTCGCCCTGGACGGCGACGGTCACCCGCTCCTCGAAGACATTGCCGCCGGTCCATTCCAGGAAGGTGGCGATGCCGCGGCCGCGTTTTTTCCCCTTGGCCGCCGAGGCGCGGGCACGGGCGTCGAAGCCGTCCCAATCCGCCAGCGTCAGCCCCTGGTCGAGCATCTTCTCGAAGGCGCCGCTGTCATAGGTCTGGCCCATGACGTTCTTGTAGGGCATCAGCCCGGGGCGGATCATGTTGCGGCGGCGGAGCTCCGCCGGATCGATCCCCATGCGGCGGGCGGCGACATCCATCAGCCGCTCGATCAGGTAGATCGCCTCCGGCCGGCCGGCGCCGCGATAGGGGCCGGTCGGCGCCGTGTTGGTCATCACCGCGGTGAAGCGGAAATCCACCACGCCGATGTCGTAGATGCTGGTGGAGACCCAGGGGCCGATCAGCAGCTGGATGGCGATGCCGGAATTGCGCGGATAGGCGCCCATATCGGCCAGGGTCCGCACCCGGAAGCCCAGCACTTTTCCCTGCGCATCCAGCGCCAGTTCCGCATGGCTCTCGGTGTCGCGCCCATGCAGCGCCGCCAGGAAGTCCTCCATCCGGGTGGCGGCCCATTTCACCGGGCGGCCGACCTGGCGCGCGGCAAAGGCGACCACCGCATCCTCGGGATAGAGGCCGGTCTTCATGCCGAAGCCGCCGCCGACATCGCCGACCAGCACCCGCACGCTGCCCTCCGGCAGGCCCAGCAGGTCGCGGATCGAATCCCGCGCGCCGGAGGGCATCTGGCTGCTCATCGTCACGGTGACGCGGCCGCTCGCCGCGTCATGCGCGGCCAGCACCACGCGGGGCTCCATCGAGACCGGGGCCAGCCGCTGGTTCACCAGCTCCAGCGAGACCACATGCGCGGCCGCGGCGAAGCCGGCCTCGGTCGCCGCCGCGTCGCCATACTGCGTCTCGGCGACGATGTTGCCGCCCTCCCACAGCGGGGGTGCCTCCGGCGAGGCGGCGCGGGCCAGGCCGATGGCGGCAGGCAGGTCTTCGTAATCCACCTCGATCGCCTCGGCGGCGTCGCGCGCCAGGGACGGCGTCTCGGCGACCACGGCGGCCACGGCGTCGCCGACGAAGCGCACGGTGCCGCGCGCCAGCAGCGGCTGCGCCGGCGCCCCGAGCGGCGCGCCGCCCGGGCGCTTGAAGGGCAGGGTGACCGCCATCGGCTTGACCCCGGCCGCCGCCAGCTCCTCGCCGGTGATCACCGCCAGCACGCCGGGGATGGCCAGCGCCGGCGCCACGTCGATCGAGACGATCCGCGCATGCGCATGCGGCGAGCGCAGGAAGTAGAGATGCGTCTGGCCTTCGGGGGCGAGGTCGCCGGTGAAGCGGCCGACGCCTTCCAGCAGCGCCTTGTCCTCGATCCGCCGCACCTTCTGGCCGCTGCCGAACCGGCCGAAGCTTCCTGACAAATCCGCCATCCGGTCCTCTCTCCCACGACAATGTATCCCGCCCGTCGACCCTAGCCATCCCAGCACCGGCGCGGCAAGCGGCCGGCCGGGGAAAGGTCAGGCTTCCGGCCACAAGGTGGTCATGAATTCGTGTCGAATCTGGTTCGACGCCCTTCCTCCTCATGGGACCGCAAGATGTTCAGCTTCTCCCCGATCTTCTGTCGCGAGCGTGCCCTGCTGGAGGCGGCCAGCCGGTCCCAGGCGATCATCGAATTCGCCCTCGACGGCACCATCCGCCGCGCCAACGGCAATTTCCTGACGGCGATGGGCTATGAGCTCGCCGAGATCCAGGGCAAGCATCACAGCCTCTTCGTCGAGCCGCGCGAGGCGCAATCCGCCGCCTATCGCGACTTCTGGGAGGCGCTGCGCCGCGGCGAGTACCGCTCGGCCGAGTTCCGCCGCCTGGCCAAGGGCGGGCGCGAGGTCTGGATCCAGGCCAGCTACACCCCGGTGCTGAACCGCCGCGGCAAGCCGATCGGGGTGGTGAAGTTCGCCACCGACGTGACCGAGGCGAAGCGCCGCGCGATCGCCGACGGCGCGCAGATCGCCTCGATCCACCGCTCCCAGGCGGTGATCCATTTCCGCATGGACGGGGTGATCACCCAGGCCAACGACATTTTCCTACAAATGATGGGCTACGCGCTGCATGAGGTCGTCGGCCAGAGCCACCGCATGTGCGTGACGCCGGAACATGCCAGCAGCGGCGACTACGAGCGCTTCTGGGCCGGGCTGCGGCGTGGCGAGTTCCAGCGCGCCGAATACAAGCGCCTGGGCAAGGGCGGGCGCGAGGTCTGGATCCTGGCCACCTACACCCCGGTGCTGGGTCTCGACGGCACGCCGGTCGAGGTGATCAAGTTCGCCACCGACATCACCGCGAGCAAGCTGCGCACCGCCGACTTCGAGGGGCAGATCGACGCCATCAACAAGTCGCAGGCGGTGATCCATTTCGACATGGAAGGCCGCGTGCTGCAGGCCAACCGCAACTTCCTCCGCGCCATGGGCTATGCCGAGGCCGAGGTGGTCGGCCGCCACCACAGCATGTTCATCGAGCCGGAGCTGACCGGCACCCGGGACTACGAGGAGTTCTGGGCCAAGCTGCGGCGCGGCGACTTCCACTCGGCGGTCTACAAGCGGATCGGCAAGGGCGGCCGCGTGGTCTGGATCAGCGCCACCTACAACCCGATCCTCGACCTCAACGGCCGCCCCTGCAAGGTCGTCAAATACGCCTCCGACATCACCGCGCGGATGCAGTCGCGCGCCGAGGCCATCACCTTCGCCGGCCAGACTCTGAGCAACGTGCAGTCGGTCGCCGCGGCGGTCGAGCAGATGAGCGCCTCGGCCGCGCAGATCTCCGAGACCATGCGGCGCTCGCAGGCGGTGGTGCAGGACATCACCCGCAAGGCGTCCGACGCCGACCAGGCGACGCGGCGGCTGCAGGAGGCGGCGGCGGCGATGGACCGGGTGGTGCAGCTGATCCGCACCATCGCCTCGCAGATCAGCCTGCTGTCGCTGAACGCCACCATCGAATCCGCCCGCGCCGGCGAGGCCGGCAAGGGCTTCGCGGTCGTCGCCCACGAGGTGAAGCAGCTGGCCAACCAGACCACCGCCGCGACCCAGCAGGTGGCCGAGAACATCGAGGCGATGCAGTCGGTCTCGGCCGAGGTCGGCACGGCGCTGAACGCCATCGCCGGCTCGGTCGCCGCGCTGCTCGACTATGTCGGCGCCGCGGTCGGCGCGGTGGAGGAGCAGGGCAACGCCACCCAGGAGATTTCCTCCAACATGCAGGCGGCCTCGGTCGATGTCGCCGGCATCACCCGCAGCCTGAGCGCCGACCGGGAGACGGCGGCCTGAGTCGCGACGGCCGCCTGGCGGGGGTCCGTCAGGCGGCCGGGTTGTCGCGCAAGCGGAGGGGGAAGGCGGTCAGACGGTCCTGCCGGCCGGCCGGGCGGGGCGCGCCGGCTGCGGGGCCGGGGCCCAGGGCAGGTGCACGATCGCCATGGTGAGATCGGAGAAGGACATGACAGGCAGCTCCTGAAATGTCGGGGCGGAATGCCTCGGCGTCTGGGGAAAGACTGGGCCTCTTCGCGCCGGCTGCCCAATTCCCAGCGGTGATGGCCGCTATTCGCCGCCACCCGCGCGCCGCGTCCATCTTCCGGCCATGACCAAGCCGAGGCGGTCAGCCGAGTCCAGGACCGACCGCCGCCACTTCCTCGGCGACGATCCCCGCCACCGCCTCCAGCCCGGAGGCCGGGTAGAGCACGTGGTAGTCGAGGCGCGGCATCGGCGGCGTGGTCTCGATGATGCGCAGCTCGCCGGAGGCCACCTTCGGCAGGAACTGGCTGCGCGGCATCAGCGCGATGCCCAGCCCCGCGATGGTCATCCCCGACAGCGCCGTCAGGCTGTTGCAGGCCAGGATCAGCTGCGGCCGCTGGCCGTTCTCCAGCAGCCATTCATTGACCACCGCCTGCAGGCCGGAGCGCTGGGTCTGCGCCAGCAGCGGGAACCGCGCCAGCGCCGCGGCCGGCAGCGGCCCCGGCGGCAGCGGCCCGAGGCTGGCGCCCGCCATCCAGGCCAGCTCCAGGCTGGCCACCTTCCGCGCATGCAGCAGCCCGCCCGGCGGCGGGCCAGGGGCGATCGCCATGTCGCTGCGGCGGTCCAGCAGGTCCTGGTGCAGGTCCTCGGCCAGCTTCACCTCGGTGCGCAGCCGGATCCGCGGCAGCCGGGCGCGGATGCGGGTGATCAGCGCCGGCAGCACGGTCAGCGCCACCAGCTCGGTGATGCCGATGCGGAACTGGCCGGCATATTCGGCCGGATCGTCCAGGGTCGCGCGCATCCGGGTCCTGAGCGCCAGCATCTCGGCGCAGAGCGGCAGCAGCGCATGGCCGTGCCGGGTCAGCTGCGGCGGCCGGGCGCCGCGGTCGAACAGCAGGAAGCCGAGATCGGCCTCCAGCTCGACGATGCGCTTGGAGATGGCCGGCTGGGTGGTGCCCAGCGCCTGGGCGGCGGCGGCGAAGCTGCCGGCCTCGACGATGGCGTGGAAGGCTTCGACCTGGCGCAGCGAGACCATCGTCTTCCATGCCGGAAAGTTATCGCCAGCGATGAATATATATGACTTTCCAGCAGGGCAAGCCCGGCTAGGATTGCCGGCAACGAGACCACCAACGAGGAAACCAACGAGAATGCTGACCCGCAGGCGTCTTGGCGCCGCTGCCCTGGCGGGCATGCTCGCCGCCCCCGCCGTCTCCCGCGCCGACGACGCCTGGCCCGCTGCCCGGCCGATCGAGGTGATCGTGCCCTATCCGCCGGCCGGCGGCATCGACCTGATGGCGCGTCTGGCGGTCAAGTACCTGCCCAAGCACCTGCCGCAGGCGCGCTTCGTGGTGACCAACCGGCCCGGCGCCGGCGGCCAGACCGGCAACGAGGCGATCTTCGCCGCCCGACCCGACGGCTTCACCATCGGCGCCATCGCCAGCCTGGCGCTGAGCTCGATCCCGCTCGAGCGCCGGGTGCGCTGGAGCATCGCCGACTATTCCTACATCGCCAATGCCGTCGACGATCCCGGCGCCTTCTGGGTGCGGGCGGATTCGCCGATCAGGGACCTGGCGGATCTGCGCGCCCGGGCGGCGGCAAAGCCGGAAGCGGTCTCGATCGGCACCGCCGCCGGCATCGGCTCCGACGACCACCAGCTGCTGCTGGCCTTCGAGGAGGCGACCGGCGTCAAGACGCTGAACTCCCCCTACAACGGCACGGCGCCCTGCATCCGCGACCTGCTTGGCGGGCAGATCGATGTCGCCAGCTACAACAACAGCGAGGGGCTGGCCCTGCTGCGCGAGGGCCGCACCCGCTGCCTGGGCCAGGCGGCGCCGGCGCGCTGGCAGGCGATGGCCGATGTCGCGACCTTCCGCGAGCAGGGGATGGATGTGCTCGGCGGCTCGGCCCGCGGCTTCATCGCGCCGCCCGGCCTGCCGAAGCCGATCCTGGACCAGCTGGTCGCGGGCTTCGGCGCGCTGCTGAACGACGCCGAGTTCCTGGCGGAAGCCAAGACGCTGAACCTGCCGCTGCGCCCGATCGTCGGCGACGAGTACCGCAAGTTCGTCCTGGCGGAAGCCGAGACCGTGAAGGGGCTTTTCGCCCGCCGCCCCTGGAGCCATGGCTGATCCGATGCGCAAGGTCCTTGTCCTGAACCCGATCCATCCCGACGGCCTGGCGCGGCTGGCGGCCGACCCTGGCGTGGAGCTCGTCGGCCCCGGCGACATCACCCCGGAAAACCTGCCCGGCCACCTGGCCGGCGCCGAGGCCATCATCGTCCGCGGCACCGCCATCGACCGGCCGCTGCTGGCCCAGGCGCAGCGGCTACGCCTCGTCGTCCGCCATGGCGTCGGCTATGATTCCGTCGACGTGCCCGCGCTGCAGGAGCGCGGCATCATCCTGGCCATCACGCCCGAGGCCAATGCGCTGTCGGTCGCCGAGCACACGCTGATGCTGATGCTCTCGCTCTCCCGCCAGATCGCGCGCTTCAATGCCAGCGTGCGCAGCGGCGCCTGGGTGGTGCCCGGCCAGTCGCCGACCCGCGACCTGTTCGGCCAGACCGTGCTGCTGCTGGGCTTCGGCCGCATCGGCACGCGGGTGGCGAAGCTTTGCGCGGCTTTCGGCATGCGGGTGCTGGTGCATGACCCGGCGATCCCGGCCAACACCATCCGCGGCCTCGGCTTCCTGCCGGCGCCCGACCGTGCGGCCGCCCTGGCGGAGGCCGAGATCGTGTCGCTGCACTGCCCGTCCAACGCGCTCACCCGCAACATGGTCGACGACGCGTTTCTCGCGCAGATGCGGCCCGACGCGCTGCTGATCAACGCCGCCCGCGGCACCCTGGTCGACGAGGCGGCGCTGGAGCGGGCGCTCGCCCGCGGCCATCTGCGCGGCGTCGGCATTGACGTCATCGCCGAGGAGCCGATGCGCGAAGTCCCCGCCTTCCTGGCGCATGAGCGGGTGCTGGTCACCCCGCATGTCGCCGCCAGCACCGCCGAGGGGTTGCACCGCATGGCGCTGGCCTCGGCCGACAACGTGCTGCAGTTCTTCGCGGGCGCGCTGTCGCCGGAGGCCATCGTCACCGCCTGACGCGGGTATTTGACCACCGGCCGCGTTGACAGCGCGGCCGGGCAGGGCGGTAGCTGGTGTCTTGATGGACGAGGCATTGGCGGAAAGCGGATGGACCTGACGGGGCTGCTGGTGATCCTGGGCGCGATGCTGACCGGCATCGCGATGCTGGCGGTGCTGGGGCTTTGCGGCCTCTCCGCCCTGGCGCTGCGGCTGCGCGACCGCCCGCGGCCGCTGGCGCTGTACCAGGCCATGGCAGGGTCCTTCGCCGCGGCCCTGCCCCCCGGGCTGGTGGTGGCGGTGACGTTCCTGACCGACGGCGACGGCACGGTGCAGCCGATCCTCGGCCATATCGAGGCGGTCTGGCCGCTCAGCCTGGTGCTCTGGCTCGGCTTCCTGGTGCTGGTCTGGTGGGCGGGCGCCCGTCTGCTGCGCCGCGCTCTCGTCCCCGCGGCGTGACGCCATGCGGATCCGCGCCGCCCTCGAGGCCGATGCCGCCGCCATCAGCGCCGTGGTGGTCGCGGCGCTGCGCCAGAGCAATGCCCGCGACTACCCGCCCGCGGTGATCGAGGCGGTGGCCGAGGCCTTCGCCCCCGAGGCGGTGCGCGGCCAGATCGCCCGCCGCCGCGTCTTCCTGGCCGAGGTCGAGGGCGTCGTGGTCGGCACCGCCGCGCTGGAAGGCGATGTGGTGCGCAGCGTCTTCGTGGCGCCCGGCCGCCAGGGCCAGGGCATCGGCCGCGCCCTGATGGCGATGCTGGAGGACACCGCGCGCGCCGGCGGCGAGACCGCGCTGCGCGTCCCCGCCTCGGTCACGGCGGAGGGGTTTTACGCGCGGCTCGGCTACGCCCGGCAGCGGGAGGTGGTGCAGGGCGAGGAGCGGACCATCGTCATGGCGCGGGAGCTGCCACCCTGAGCGGAGCACGGCTTCGCGCGCGGCCGCGAAGCGGGATTGCCGCCCGGCCGCCGAGGGGACCAGAGTGTCGCGCCGCCTGCGCAACGACGCGGGCCAGGACCTCGGAGGAATGGACAGGACAATGATGACACGCAGGCAAGGGTTGATCACGGCCGCGGCGCTCGGCGCCACCGGCCTGTCGCGCGGCGCGGCCGCCCAGGGCGCGGCGGCGCCGGCGACGGCCCCCACCGTGCGCACGCCGGTGAACTTCCAGGTGCCGCCCGGCGCCTGCGACTGCCACACCCACGTCTTCCCCGACCCCCAGAAATTCCCCTTCTGGAGCGGCCGGGTCTATACCCCGCCGATCGCCACCGCCGACGACCTGCTGAACCTGCAGCGCGCGCTGCATCTGGACCGCGTCGTCATTGTCCAGCCCAGCGTCTATGGCACCGACAATGCGGCGACGCTGGACGGGCTGCGCCAGCTCGGCGCGCGGCGGGCGAGGGGGGTCGCGGTCATCGGCCCGCAGACCACGGCGCAGGAGCTCGACCGGATGCAGCAGGCCGGCATCCGCGGCATCCGCGTCAATCTGGAGACCGGGGGCATCACCGATCCGGCGCGGGCCGCCCAGGTGCTGGAGGCGGCGCTGGCGCAGATCCAGGGCCGGCCCTGGCACCTGCAGGTCTATGCCCGGCTGCCGCTGATCGAGGCGCTGCAGGACCGGCTGTCCGGCCTGCCGATGCCGGTGGTCTTCGACCATTTTGCGGGCGCCCAGGCCTCGGCCGGGGTCGACCAGCCGGGCTTCGCCGCGGTGCTGACGCTGGTGCGCTCGGGACGCGCCTATGTGAAGATCTCCGGCGCCTACCGCGCCTCGGAGGAGGCGCCGGACTACCCCAAGGTCGCGCCGCTGGCCCGCGCGCTGATCGAGGCCAATCCCGACCGCATCGTCTGGGGCACCGACTGGCCGCATCCGGACAGCGCCGTGCTGGCCGGCCGCGCCGCGACCGACATCGCGGCGCCGGTGCCGGTGGATGACGGGCGGGTGCTGAACCTGCTGACCGACTGGGCGCCGGAGGCCGCGGTGCGCCAGCGCATCCTGGTCGACAACCCGGCGCGGCTCTACGACTTCTGATCGGCGGCCCGGCGGCGGGCGGGTTGCCCCGCCCCCGCTCCGGGGCCAAGGTCGGGCGGTCATCCGTTGGAGCCGCCCACCATGTCCGAGACGCTGACCGTCGCCGCCCTTTATGCCGAGCGCAAGGCGAGGCGCGACGCCGAGCTCGACCAGCTGCACCAGGCCGAGGCGGCGGCGCTGAAGGAGCAGGATGCCGAGCATCGCGCCTTCCTCGCCCGCGCCATGACCGAGGCCGATGCCGCCGACATCCAGCACCGCATCCTGCGCGCCTTCGGCCGGCATGAGCGGGAGGTGCAGATCCTGGCCTTCCCCTCGGACTACTGCCCGGACAGCGGCCGGCGCATCAACCATGCGCTGCCCGGCTGGGAGGACCAGCTGCCGGGCTTCGCCAAGGCGCTCTACGCCTATTGGTCGCAGACGCTGAAGCCGGGCGGCTTCGGGCTGCAGGCGCGCATCGTCAGCCTGCGGGACGGCATGCCCGGCGATGTCGGGCTGTTCGTCACCTGGCCCGACGAATTTTCGTTCGATAACGGCGGGGTCTAGACCACCACCTGGTCGCGCCCCAGCGCCTTGGCGCGGTAGAGCAGGAAGTCGGCGCGGGCCATGCCGGCCTCGAGGCCGGGCGCGCCGGCGGCGATGGCAGCGAGGCCCAGGCTGATGGTGTAGGGCGGCTGGCCGGCGACAGGCTGCGCCACCGCGGCGCGCATGCGCTGCGCCAGGGCGGCGGCCTCGGCCTCGGTGGTGGCGGGCAGGGTGATCAGGAACTCGTCGCCGCCCAGCCGGTAGAGCTCGCCGGCGCGCTCGCTGGCCAGCGCCGCCATGCGGGGGGCGAAGCCGGCCAGCACGGCATCCCCCGCAGCATGGCCGTGGCGGTCGTTCACCACCTTGAAATGGTCGATGTCGAGCAGGATCAGCACGCCGCCGCGCGCCAGGAAGCCGCGCTGCCGCGCCGCCAGCCCGGCGCGGTTCCAGGCGCCGGTCAGCGGGTCGCGCAGCGCGGCCTCGCGGAGGGCCGCGCGGTCGCGCTCGCCGGGCATGGCCAGCAGGCCGAGATAGAGCACCGGCAGTAGCAGCTGGTCCGACAGGATCGGGACCAGCGCCGCAAAGTTGTTGGTTTCGATCGCCTGGGTGTCGAGGGCGATGGCGATGCAATAACCAGGGATATAGGCCAGCATGGCGCAGGCGGCGATGACGCGGCCGCCGCCGGCCGGGCTGCCGGCGCGGCGCGGCGGGCGCAGCATCACCAGCCCGAGCGCCAGGACATTGCCCATCAGCCCCAGGCTGCCGCCGACCCGCCGGGCCGAGAGCGGCGGCAGGCCGAGCAGCCCTGCCGCGATCTCGCCGGCCCAGGCGCCAAGGCCCAGCAGCAGCACCGCCAGCATCCAGAGGCGCCAGGGCCGGCGGCCGTCGGACAGGCGCAGCCCGGTGACCAGCAGCAGGTTGCTGGCGACGATGCCGGTCAGCAGCAGGCAGACGGCGGGCAGCGCGGGCTCGCCGGCCGGGGCGGCGGCATCGGCCAGGGCCTCCAGCCCGATCAGCACCAGGCCATAGACGATGGCGCTGGCTGACCAGTGCAGCAGGTAGCGCTCCTCCCGCCGGCCGATCCAGAGCAGCAGGAAGACGAGGGAGAAGGCCAGGGTCAGCAGCACGCTGCAAAGGCGCAGCGTGCTCAGATCGGGCAGTTTGGTCAGGAGCGGCATGGCGACGGGGCGTCGGGGTCCGGGGATGCGCGGGTGGCGGCGCGCTCCTAGCACGGATCACGCCCCCGTGTGGAAGTTTGCAAGACTTTGTAAGGATGCCGGCGACGCAGGAAAGATATGTCCGGGCTGATCGCGTCCGCCAGGCTTCAATTTACATAACACAGATTATACGCCTACCCTGAGTTGGGAGGAGAGGATATGTCCTGTCAACGCGTCACGCCGCAAAGGCGAGCCGTGATGCGGTTCTAGGCGGACCTGCACCACATCCGGGAACGGCCTGGGCTGTTCAGCCTCTCGGTCAAGCGATGTGCCGTTCGATTCCTTTCCTGCGGGCAACTGCGCCGCCCGCCCTGCCGCATCTGGATTGCCCGTTAAGCCAGCGCGGATCCGGGGTGTGGAGAGCAGCTCCGGGTTCGGCCCGCCGCCGTGAGAAGACCGTGCTCAGCGCCTGGCGTCGGCCCTTCGCTTGCCCTCCGGCCGCATAGGCTTCCTCCGATCGAGAACGGCGCCATCGCCAATGCCCGGCGGTCCAGGAATGCCGCAATCAGGAGGAAGGATGCCAGGTCACCAAGCGCCCTTGCCCGCTTCTGCCCGGGACATCGTGGACCTCGGCCGCGTCCCGTCGATCCGCCGGAATGTGGGTCGGTGAAGGATGATGGTGGTCGGCCGTTTGAAGGCGGAATGCTGACGGAGGTGCGTCTCTTCCACCGACGCGCCCTGCCCTCCGTCTCCCCCTGCTTTCTTTCAAAAGCTTATTATTCTGGCTTCCGGAGCAAATTGGGACGGGCGCGCCAGGCATCCACCGCATGGTTGCGGTCGGGCCTGTTGCACGCGCTCTTCCGCCCACCTCTTAAAAGGCTCGCAATTCGGCGGAACCGGTCACAGGAGGAAGCCAGTCGCACCTGGAAGTGGCTGGCGAGCGGCCAATGCGCTCTTTGGCTGAACGACAACACATCCAAATTCCATCATGTGGTGCCTTCGTATCTGCTGAATGCCTGACCGGGGAGCATCTGGTCTTACATTAACCATTCGCTTACAGAATTCGAAATTTGACCGGGAATAACTAAATTATTAACATTGTGACACGGTTTTGGCCTGTGTAAGTGCAATCACGGTTGCACTGCCGAGAGGTCAAAATGGCTGCTATCAATGGTACCCCCGGTGACGACGTCTATACGAGCGCGTCGACGAACGACACGTTCAACGGAAGCTACGGCAACGATAGCTTCGATGGCGGCACCGGCGTCGACTATGCTGTCTACGGGTCCAGCTTCAGCAGTGTGACGCTGACCGCGGATGTCACCTTCCACACCAGCGGCCTCCCTGTCACCGCCAAGGCGGTTGTCCAGAAGTACGGCACCAGCGGGACCTTCGTCGGCGAAGATACGCTGATCAATGTCGACAAGGTCACCGCGGCAACCGGTGGTCTCGATGACACGATCAGCACGCCGCTGTTGAACCAACCGACCGGCGCGGCCATCGGGACGAATATCGACCTCACGACAGGCCTCATCAAGCTGATGGGGCGGTTCAACAATGCCCCCATCTCGGGCAGCCTCGCCAACTTCGTCATCCCCACCGAAGGCTTCGAGCACGTCACGACGACGCAGTTCGCCGACAAGGTGACGGGGAACGCCGCCGCCAACACCATCTCGACCTTTGGCGGCGATGATGTCATCTCCGGCCTCGGCGGTGACGATGTCATCGACAGCGGCGACGGCAATGACATCGTCGATGGTGGCGCCGGCAACGATGTGATCCTGGGCGCTCTGAGCGGCAGTGACACCATCGACGGTGGCGCGGACCTTGACACTCTGGATTACACCAGCGCGGGCGGCACCGTCTCCCTTGGCCTCGACGCGGTCATCTCCGGCACTCAGCCGCGGTTGGCCATTGAAAAGGGCCCCGGCAACGGCATCGACACGGCCGTCAATGTCGAGAAGATCGTCGGCAGCGCGGGCAGCGGCGACGTCATCGACGGCCGGACCCTCGATGCTTTGCCGGCGCTCAGCGGTCAGTCTCCCGAGGCGCATCTGAACGTCGACATGGGTTCGGGCTCGGTTCAGATCGTCTTCGGGAATTCCGCCTATGCCCCGACCCTCTCGGGCAGCCTCAGCTATTCGGTCAGTGGCTTCGAAGTCGTCGAGGGCTCCGAGAACGCCGACCTCATGACCGGCGGCACCAGCTCCGCGAGCCTCACGCTGCGCGGCAACGCCGGCGAAGACACCCTGACCGGTGGCCAGGGCAGCGACATCATTGACGGCGGCGCCGATGACGACGTCATCCATGGCAGCCTCGGCAATGACAGCATCGACGGCGGGTCGGGCAATGACACGCTGAGCTACGTCGATATCGGCTCCGGCCATAGCATCTCGGCGAATCTGGTCAGCGGCACCGTCACGCATTCCGACGGAAACGCCAGCTATACCGACACCATCGCCAATATCGAGAAGATCGTCGGCACCGAGAGCGCTGACCACTTCATCATGGGCAATGATGCCATCACCATCGAGGGTGGCGATGGTGTCGATACGGCCGACTATTCGCAGGCTTCCGGCGCGCAGGGCGGCGTGACCGTCTCGCTGGATCCCTTCGCCTCGAGCGACGGTATCGCCGCAGGCCACACCCTGGTCAGCATCGAGAACATTGTGGGCACGGCCGGCGATGACTGGCTGATCGGCGACGTGACCGCCGGTGAAAGCTATGAGGGCGTCCGCAACGTCTTCCATGGCGGCGCTGGCGACGACGTGCTGGACGGCGGCCGCGGCAATGACCTGCTCGTCGGCGGCAGCGGGTCGAACGTGCTGATCGGCGGCGAGGGCAATGACACCATCGCCTACTATGATGCCGAAGGCGGCGTCGAAGTGCGCCTGGACAAGGGTGAGACGACCAGCCTGGTGTCCGGCAACACCGATCGCGACGACCTGATTTCGGTCGAGAACGTGATCGGCAGCGACTACGCTGATCTGATCGTCGGCGACGGGAACGACAACATCCTCCTCGGTGAGGACGGCGACGATAAGCTCGAGGGCGGCGCCGGCGCTGACTTCCTCGACGGTGGCGAGGGCACCGACACCGCCTCCTACGCCAATGCCAGCCGGGGCGTGACCGCCGCCCTGACCGATGGCCATCGCGAGCCGCCGGGTGACTTCGGCATCTTCGGGGCCCTGCCCAGCTCGCCGAACACCGGTGATGCGGCAGGCGACGTCTACAACAGCATCGAGAACCTCGAGGGATCGAAGTACGCCGATGCTCTCTATGGCAATGCGGGGGCCAATCACCTCTACGGCCTGGCCGGAAAGGACGCCCTGTATGGCGGTGCTGGCGATGATGTGCTGGAAGGTGGCCTCGATGCCGACGCCCTGAACGGCGGCGACGGCTTCGACATCGCCAGCTATGAGAATGCGGCCATCGGCGTCGAGGCATCGCTTGCTGCGCGCAAGAACAGCCTGCAGGGCCTGGCCGGCAATGAGGCGCGGGGCGACACCTACGTCTCGATCGAAGGTCTGCGCGGGTCGGACCATGCCGACAAGCTGATTGGCGATGGTGGCGACAACCTGCTGCAGGGCCTGGCCGGCGACGACGTCCTGGATGGTGGCGCGGGCCATGACATCATCTCTGGTGACGATGGAGACGACACCATCGACGGCGGTGATGGCAATGACATGTTGGGTGGCGGTGAAGGCAACGACATCCTCCGCGGCGGTGCGGGCAATGACTACATCACCGGGGCCGAGGGGAATGACACCCTGGATGGCGGCGCGGGTGACGATCAGCTGTCCGGCGGCATCGGAAACGACGTGATCGACGGTGGTGATGGTGTCGATACCGTCAGCTATGTCTACCGCGACGAGGGGCTGACGATTGACCTGACCCTCGGCTTCGCCGGCAGCGGCAATGACACGGATACGCTGTCCGGCATCGAGAACGCGACCGGCTCTGATTACGACGACACGCTCATTGGCAACGCCGCCGACAACATCCTCCGCGGCGGCTGGGGCAACGACACCCTGATCGGCGGCGGCGGCGTCGATTACTTCGACGGTGGCGAAGGTGTCGACACGGTCTCCTATGCTTCCGAGACGGGCGGCATCTCGCTCGACCTGACCGCGCAGGGGAACTCGACCGGCGCCGCGGCCGGCGAGACCCTGGTCAACATCGAGAACCTGATCGGCGGCTCGGGCAACGACACGCTGAAGGGCGATGTCC
>NZ_MLCO01000282.1 GCF_001982615.1 Teichococcus deserti
TCTTTGTTGTCCTTTTGCAGGTCCGGCCGGCCCGCGCCGTCGCACCGTGTAGGGTCGTGGGCGGCGTCGGTGGGTGATAAGGGCCCGCCGCCGCCCCCGGCGCCCCCCCCCGCCGGGCCAGTCCCGGTCGGCCCCGGGCCACCACCCGGCCGCGGCCCGCCGGGCGCCGGTCCAGGCCCTGGTCCAGGCCCCCATCCAGTCCCCGGTCCAGGCCCGCCGGCACCCCGTCCCGGACCACCAGGCGCTGGCCCCGGTGGTCCGGGACGGGGTGCCGGCGGGCCTGGACCGGGGACTGGATGGGGGCCTGGACCAGGGCCTGGACCGGCGCCTGGCGGGCCGCGGCCGGGTGGTGGCCCGGGGCCGACCGGGACTGGCACGGCGGTGGGTGGCGCTGGGGTCGGCGGTCCCGGCGGTCCGCGGCCGGGCAGTGGTCCGGGGCCGATCGGGCCGGGCACCGTGGTCGGCGGGCCGGGCGCGGGTGGTCCAGGGCCGCGGCCGGGCGGGCCTCCGCCGGCTGGCGGCGGGATGCCTGGCGGGCCGCCGCATGCGCCGGCAATGCCGCCGGTCCTATCGCCACGGCCAGGCCCGGGGCCGGGCGCCGGCCCGGTGGGACATCCGCCGCCGATGCCCGCGGCCGGGCCGGTCAGCCATCCGGCACCGATGCCGGCGCCGCGTCCTTCGGGTCCGCCGCCGGGGATGCATCAGGGCCCGCCGCCGGGCGGGGGCGGCCATCCGCCACCGCGCCCGCAGCCGCCGCAGCAGGAGCGCCCTCCGCGCTGACACGCCGGCATCGCGGGGTGAGGATGCCGCGGCGACACGGCGACCCACCCCGATCCTGGCTCATCGTTGGAGCAGAGGCGCTTCCGGGACTTCCGCCAGGCCGAGATGGCTGACGAAGGCCTCCAGCTGCTCGCGCGTGGCGTGGCGCAGGAAGAAGTGCTCGTGGGAGAAGTCCAGCGGACGGCTCCGGCCGAAGCGAAGGTCCGAGATGGTCAGGCCGAGCTCCGCCCCGACCCGCGCGACCTTCTTCTCCGGGCTCAAGGTCGCGTCGGGCTCGGCGAGCGACGTGTAGCGCTGGATGAAGTCCGGCACGATGGCGGTGCGGAAGATCAGGATGCCGGTCTGCAGCGGCTGGGGCGTGCCCTTGCCCGACGGGGCGATGATGCCGGCATCGGGATATCTGGCGATCTGCTGCTCGATGATGTTCTGCCCGTAGAACAGGCTGCCCTGCTCGACGAGGACCGCGTGGTCGCTGCCATTGCAGTAGGCATACATCAGCCCGCTGAGGAGCGCGCGCGACCATCCCGAATGGTGGTGCTGGCAACCGACGGCATGGCCGAAGTTCTGGCTCAGCTTCACCCAGTTGATGTTGGTGCCCTGCGGCAGGGAGGGCAGGAGCGGCGAGCCCGACTCGAGGATATAGATCTGATCGGGCGAGGTGAACGTCCTGACGCACCATTCCCAGAGGTAGAAGCACCCGACGGAGCGGACGTAGTCGTCCCCGAAGACGCGGTAGGACTTCGGCTCCGTGTCGCAGTACCAGCCCGAGATGATGTCGTACTTCATGCCCTCTCCGCCAAGGCTCACCGGCCCGGTTATGCCGCACCCCCGACGGCGGCGCCATTTCCCAGAGCGCTGAAAACAGACAGAAAAAAGAAGAGGTCCAGGGGAACTCCTTCCCCTGGCCTCACTTATCTTTTCGAAAACCGCAGCTCGAGCCCCCGGGCCCGCCATCCCGCCTCGATGACGGCCTTGTCGACCAGCCCCGAGGGATCCGCGCGGCGCGGCGCGGTGGCCAGCCCCGGTGCCCGGTCGCGCCGCCAGACGCCCAGCAGGCGGCGCATCTCGTCGAGCGGGGTGGGGTGATCATCGACCCGCAGGTCGAGGTCGGGGAAGTCTTCCGTGGTGATCAGCTTCATCGCCGCCGACTGCCGGCCGCGGCGGTCGCCGCCGGCGGCCTGGCCGGCGTCGAGCGCCAGCATCAGCCGCTCCGGCAGGGGCAGGGCGGCGGCGGAGGCGTAGCAGGCGGCGGTCTCGGTCACCACGCTCTCGCCCGCCAGCATGTTGCCGGCCACCGAGAAGCCGGGGCCGCTGGTGCTGCCGGCCCATTCGACGCAGCTCTCGCCGGTCCAGGCGGCCGAGTTGCCGTGGCGGTCGACGCAGTGGACCTGGCGCAGCGCCGCGCCGCGGTCGCCGGCCAGCGCGCTCTGGATGGCATCCGCCGGCGCCAGCCCGCGCGCCAGCCCGTCCAGCACCGCCGGCCCCAGATAGCGGTTGGTGAAGGACTGGGTGGAGACGGCGCCGATGCCGGGCCGCACGAAGGGGCAGGAGGCGCCGACGGCGAAGGCGCAGGTGGTGACGGCGACGGCGAAGGCGCCGCTGGCAGGGTCGTGCGCCACGATCGACCAGGTCATGCGGGGGATGCTCCTCATGGCTGTTGTCCTGACCGTGGCGGCGGGCGTGCAGCCGATCAAGGGGGCGGGCGAGCGTTGTTGCGTGAGGCGAAAGTCAGGATGCACCCCGCGAGCAGCGCAACCGTTGCAACCCTGGCGCGCCACGGCGGCGCGCGGCGGCCGCTCGAAAGTCTTGCTTCGCGAAGGGGAACGTGGTGCAAGCTCGCCCATGGCCGACCTGTCCTCCCAAGCCCTCCACCAGGACCGCATCCTCATCCTCGATTTCGGCAGCCAGGTGACGCAGCTCATTGCGCGCCGGGTCCGGGAATCGGGCGTCTACTGCGAGGTGTGGCCCTTCACCGCCAATGCCGAGCGCATCCAGGGCTTCGCGCCGAAGGGGATCATCCTCTCGGGCGGGCCGGCCAGCACGGTCGACGCAGGCAGCCCGCGGGCGCCGCAGGCGGTGTTCGAGATGGGGGTGCCGCTGCTCGGCATCTGCTACGGCCAGCAGACCATGTGCATGCAGCTGGGCGGCCTGGTCGAGAAGAGCGACCACCAGGAATACGGCCGCGCCTATGTCGAGGTGCAGGAGGCCTGCGCGCTGACCCAGGACGTCTGGGCCGCCGGCGCCCGCGAGCAGGTCTGGATGAGCCATGGCGACCGCGTCGCCCGCCTGCCCGAGGGCTTCCGCATCGTCGCGACCTCCGAAGGCGCGCCCTTCGCCATGGTCGCCGATGACAGCCGCCATTTCTACGGCATCCAGTTCCACCCCGAGGTGGTGCACACGCCGCATGGCGCGGCGCTGCTGAAGAACTTCACCCATGGTGTCTGCGGCTGCCAGGGCGACTGGACCATGGCCGCCTTCCGGGCCGAGGCGGTGGCGCGCATCCGTGCCCAGGTCGGCACCGGAAAGGTCATCTGTGGCCTCTCGGGCGGCGTCGATTCCTCGGTGGCGGCGGTGCTGATCCACGAGGCGATCGGCGACCAGCTGACCTGCATCTATGTCGACCACGGGCTGATGCGCGGCGGCGAGACCGAGCAGGTGGTCGCCACCTTCCGCGACCGCTTCAACATCCGCCTGGTGCATCGCGACGCCTCCGACCTGTTCCTCGGCCAGCTGGCCGGCGTCACCGACCCGGAGAAGAAGCGCAAGACCATCGGGCGGCTGTTCATCGAGGTCTTCGAGGAAGAGCAGGGCAAGATCGGCGGCGCCGACTTCCTGGCCCAGGGCACGCTGTATCCGGACGTGATCGAGAGCGTCTCGGCCACCGGCGGGCCCTCGGTCACCATCAAGTCGCACCACAATGTCGGCGGCCTGCCCGAGGGCATGCGCATGCAGCTGGTCGAGCCGCTGCGCGACCTGTTCAAGGACGAGGTCCGCGCGCTGGGCCGCGAGCTGGGCATGCCGGAGGAGATCGTCGGCCGCCATCCCTTCCCGGGGCCGGGCCTGGCGATCCGCATCCCCGGCGAGGTGACGCGCGAGAAGGTGCAGGTGCTGCAGAAGGCCGACCTGATCTACCTGGAGGAGATCCGCGCGGCGGGCCTCTACGACGCGATCTGGCAGGCCTTCACCGTGCTGCTGCCGGTGAAGAGCGTCGGCGTGATGGGCGACGGCCGCACCTATGACAATGTCTGCGCGCTGCGGGCGGTGACCTCGACCGACGGCATGACGGCGGATGTCTATCCCTTCACCATGGAGTTCCTGACGCGCGTTGCGGGGCGCATCGTCAACGAGGTGCGCGGCATCAACCGGGTGACCTACGACATCACCTCGAAGCCGCCGGGGACGATCGAGTGGGAGTAGCCCTCGTTAAATCGGACTTCACTGCCGGCAGCATGTATCCTCAATGGGCTGCGTTCATCCACGCGAATTGTCGTGGAGCTTACTAGCATCCCATGAACGGCGCGATTAGTACAAAGAGCTCTTCTCGTCGGTTGGATGTTTGTACAGACGATTTGGTGCGCGTTGGGTTGCTTCAGCGGGTAACCCGGCGGCACCTTCAATATAGTAGGGGCGCAGCGAAGCCCACGGTATGGGGCGGCCACTATGTTAGCCAGATTGGGACTGGCTATGATTTTGCCAGCCAGCGCCCCCTCTTCGCCGCCACTCCGCGAAATGTCATAAAGGCGGCGCCACCACTGGACGAATCATCAGGATGCTAGGAGCCTGAGGAGCACGATCGTGTAGGCATCCTCCAGTTGGTGATTCGATGAGCGACATAAAGCTTTTTCGTACGGAGAGTGGTTCAGTCGCCGAGCTCTACGGTAGTGCCGTTGCACTCGAAAAGTCCTTACAGACGCTGATTGAATGCAACATGGAAGCATTCCTGGGGGTGAGATTTCTTGCTTCCGAGTTCTCGACCACGAATGGCGGGCGTATGGATACGCTCGGCATCGATGAGAATGGTTCGCCTGTAATCGTTGAGTACAAGCGGGCGAGCAACGAAAACGTCATCAATCAAGGTTTGTTCTACCTCGACTGGCTCATGGACCATCGCCGGGATTTTGAGTGGCTGGTTTTAGAGCGTTTTGGTGCCACTCAAGCACAGATGGTTGACTGGGGAGCGCCGCGACTAATTTGTATAGCTGGCGATTTCACCAAGTACGATGCACATGCGGTCAACCAGATGAACAGAAACATAGCACTGATCCGCTATCGCCGCTTCGGCAGTGAGCTACTGATGTTCGAACTGCTGACCTCAGCATCTGAACGGGCTGGCCGAGAAATCTTAATCAGTAGTAGCGCACAAGGTGGATCCGCGGCAACAAGAACGCGGGCTCGCCAGAAGACTGTCACGCAGTATCTTGAAGATGCAGACCAAAGTCTTTCTGATCTTTATGAAGCGGCTAAATCCTATCTGCTGGCATTAGGCGACGACGTCCAGATAAAGATCTTGGATAATTATATTGCCTTCCGTCGTTTGAAAAATTTTGCGTGTGTTGAAGTTAAGCCGCAGATAAAACATCTTAAAATATTTGTTAAGGTTGATCCAGAAGAAATTAATCTTGAAATTGGATTCACGCGCGATGTCCGTAATATTGGACACTTCGGGACCGGAAATCTCGAAATAATTATTGCAGATATTGCCACGTTAAACAAAGCTAAGCCGCTGCTAGAGCGCAGCTACGATGGAGCCTGATAGGATCGAGGTTTTAAGGCCGTCAACTGCGTGGAGGGGTTGGCTTACTTGCGCGGTGCCACGCCAGCGGCGATAGGATCGAAGCACGCCACCAGCATCTCCGTCAGCACCCGCACCTTCCGCGACGGATGCGGCCCCGGCGGGCGGATGACATAGATCCCGGCCGGCGGCGGCGGGTGGCGCGGCATGACCTCGACCAGCGCGCCGGAGGCCAGGTGCGGCGCGGTGACGCCGTCGGGGATCCAGGCGATGCCCAGCCCGGCCAGGGCGGCCGCGGCCAGGGCCGTCGCATTGTCCGCCTTGAAGCGGCCCTGCGGCCGGACGGTCACAACCCGCTCGCCATCCATCAGCTGCCAGGCCTCGGTGCCCTGCATCAGCGCCTGGTGGGCCGGCAGCTCGTCGGGCGTCTGCGGCGCGCCATGCGCTTCGATATAGGCCGGGCTCGCCACCAGCTTGCCGAGCAGCGGGCCGATGCGGCGGGCGACCATGGCGGAATCGGCCAGGTAGCCGACGCGGATGGCGCAGTCGAAGCCCTCGGCGATCAGGTCGACGAAGCGGTCGCTATAGGCGGTGTGGACCTGCAGCCGCGGGTGGCGCCGGGCCAGCTCGGCCAGCACCGTCGCGAAATGGGTGGGGCCGAAGGTCAGCGGCACGGCGACGCGCAGCCGGCCGCAGAGCTCGCCCTCGGGCAGCAGCGTCTCGCGCGCCTGGTCGATCTCGGCGCAGGCGCGGGCGGCATGGTCGCGGAAGGCGCTGCCGGCCTCGGTCAGCGCGGCGCCGCGGGTGGTGCGCGCCAGCAGCTGCACGCCGAGCTCCGCCTCCAGCCGGGCCAGCTGCCGGCTGACGATGGATTTCGACAGGCCGAGCCGCCGCGCCGCCGGCGAGACGCCGCCCGCATCGGCCACCTCGACGAAGGTCCGCAACGTTTCGATGTCCAAGATCGCGTTCCCGATTCCGCGACACAGCTTGGCACGGACCGGCGCTACCGCAAGGCAAGACAGGATGACAGGGTCCGACCCGCAGGCGGCGCCGCGCGCGGCGCAAGTCTTCGCCACAACAGCCGCAACAATTGCGGCCGAGAGGAAGTATTCATGACCCTTCGCAATGGCCTCGCCTCGCTTCTTCGCCCCCAGGATTCGGTGCTGGTGCTGATCGACCACCAGCCCTTCCAGCTGACCAACCTGAACAGCCACGACCCGCAGATGGTGATCAACAACACCACCGGCCTGGCCAAGGCGGCGAAGGCCTTCGAGGTGCCCACCATCCTGACCAGCGTGATCGCGCGGCAGGGCGGGCTGATCTTCCCGCAGATCACCGATGTCTTCCCCGGCCAGGCGGTGATCGACCGCACCTTCATCAACACCTGGGAGGACCGCCCCTCGGTGGATGCGGTGAAGGCCACCGGCCGCAAGCAGCTGATCATCGCCGGGCTGTGGACCGAGGTCTGCGTCGCCATGCCGGCGATCCAGGCGGCGGGCGAGGGCTGGGACGTCACCGTGGTCACCGATGCCTGCGGCGGCGTCTCGGTCGAATCACACCAGGTCGCCATCCAGCGCATGCTGGCCGCCGGCGTGAACATGATGACCTGGCTGGCGGTCGCCTCCGAATGGCAGCGCGACTGGGCCCGCACCGAGCATGTCGCCGGGCTGATCGAGGTGATGAAGCAGCATGCCGGCGCCAGCGGCATCGCCTACCTCTGGGAGCAGCAGCTGCTGAACACGCCGGTGGGCTGATCCGGCGCGGGGGTGGCGGCGCGCGTCACCCCCGCCGTGGCGGGCTGGGAACTCTGGCGCCTCAGCTGTCGAAATACCCCGCCCTCGCCAGGTCCTGCAGCAGGCCAGGGCCGTCCGGCTGCCAGCCCAGCCTTTCGCGCGTCCAGGCGCTGTCGGCCGGATTGTCCAGCCCCGCGAAATGGGCGAACCAGCCGAAATGCGCGGCGGCCTCGGCGGCAGGCAGGCCGGCGGAGGGCAGGCCGAGGCCCGCAGCGATCGCCCCGGCCAGGAGGCGGAAGGGGATGCCGCGCTCGGCGACCGCGTGGAAGCGGGCGCCGGGCGTGGTGTGGTCCAGCGCCAGGCGGAACAGCCGCGCCGCGTCAGACCGATGCACCGCCGGCCAGAGATTGGCCCCGTCGGCGGCAAAGGCGGAAAGCCCTTTCTCCCGCGCCAGGCGGATCAGCAGCGGCACGAAGCCATGATCCCCCGCCCCATGCACCGAGGGCGGCAGCCGCACCACCGCCACGCGTTTCCCTGCGGCCGCCAGGGCCTCGGCCGCCTCTTCCGAGGCGCGGCGCGGATTGTGGCTGCTGGCTGGCACGCCCTGCGATTCCAGCGCCATTCCTGCGCCCGCCAGCAGGGCGGTGCCGGAGGTCACCAGCATCGGCGCCCCTTCGGCCAGCCCGGCGCCGAGCGCCGCGATCGCCCGCCGGTCGGTCTCGCAGCTTTCGGCGAAGCGGGAGAAATCATGGATGAAGCCGGCATGGATGACGGCCTCGGCCGCGGCGGCCCCGGCGGTCAGCGTGCCGGCATCGGCCAGGTCGCCGCGATGCGGCGTGGCGCCGGCGGCCTGCAGCGCCGCGGCGGCGGCGTCGCTGCGCGCCAGGGCCAGGACGTCATGCCCGGCGGCCAGCAGCTCCGGCAGCAGGGCCGATCCGATGAAGCCGGAGGCGCCGGTCAGGAAGATGCGCATGGCTGGAAAACCTTTTCTCGAAGCCCGCACAGGCTAGGTCCGCCATCCGCGACGCCCTATGCTGGATCGGCCAGAAGAATGTCGCGAGCGTCCAGGAATGGATCCCCTTTCCGAAGTCCTGTCGCTGTTGCGGCCGCGCCACCACCGCTTCGGCGGCTTCACCGCCGGCGGGCGCTGGGGCCTGCGTTTCGCGCCCTATGCCGGGATCAAGTGCTATGCCGTGGCGGAGGGCGCCTGCTGGCTGGCGCTGGACGGCGAGGCGCCGCGCCGGATCGCCGCCGGCGACTGCTTCCTCCTGCCCCGCGGCCGCGGCTTCACCATCGCCAGCGACCTCGACGCCGAGCCCTTCCAGGCGCTGGACCTGCTGCCGCAGGCGCGCAACGGGGCGCTTGCGGCGCTGCCCGGCGGGCGCGACTTCGCTGTCATGGGCGGGCATTTCCTGGTCGAGGAGGCGCCGGCCGCGGCGCTGCTCGGTGCCCTGCCGGCCATCGTGCACCTGCCCGGCGAGGCCGAGCGCGACAGCCTGCGCTGGAGCATCGAGCGGTTGAGAGAAGAACTCGCCGGGGAGCAGCCGGGCGGCGCCTGGCTGGTGCAGCAGCTGGCCTCGATGATCCTGGCCCAGGCGCTGCGCCGCCACCTGGCCGAGACCGGGGCGCGCGCCACCGGCTGGCTTTTCGCGCTGGCCGACCGGCCGCTGCGGCTGGCGCTGGGCGCGCTGCATGCCGCCCCCGCCCGGCGCTGGAGCCTGGCCGCGCTTGCCGCCGAGGCCGGCATGTCGCGCTCGGCCTTCGCGGTTCATTTCCGGGCGCGGGTCGGGATGGCGCCGATGGCCTATCTGACCCGCTGGCGCATGCTGCTGGCGGCCGACCGGCTGGCGCATAGCGGCCAGCCGCTGTCGGAGATCGCGGCGGCGCTGGGCTATGCCTCCGACAGCGCCTTCGCCGCCGCCTTCAAGCGCGAGATGGGCGCGCCGCCGCGCCGCTTCGCGGCCGGTGCGCCCCTTGCGGCAGCGACCGCGCCGGGCCGATAATCCGCGTCACCGGCCCGGCAGAGGCCCGCGCCCTGGGGAGGGCCGCCCGCCTTACCCTTCCAGGCGATATCCCCGATGCCCGCAAACCTTCCCGTCCGGCTGTTCGACATCGTCACCCCCGGCAGCACCAACCACCACGGCACCCTCTTCGGCGGCATTGGCCTGGCGCATATGGACAAGGTCGCCTTCATCGCCGCGGCGCGCTTCGGCCGGGCCGATTTCGTCACCGCCAGCTGCGAGCGCATCGACTTCGCCGCCCCCTGCCGGCTGGGCGACATCGTCACCGTCGAGGGGCAGGTGGCGCGCCGCGGCCGCCGCTCGCTCGGCGTGGAAGTGCGCCTCCTGGCCGAGGCGCCGCTGACCGGCGAGATCCGCCATTGCGGCGGCGGGCTTTTCTCCATGGTCGCCATCGGCGAGCCGGCGCCGGTCTTTCCCGAGCTGGTCGAGGGCGCGGCGGACACCGAAGAAGAGCTGCGCATGGTCGACCTGGTGCTGCCCGGGCTGACCGGGCAGGGCGGGCGGATGGCGGCCGGGCGCAGCATCGACGCCATGGCCCGCGCCGCCTGGATCGCCGCCACCCGCGCCACCCGCCAGGAGCTGCAGGTCGCCGAATCCCGCGACGTGGTGCTGGAGCAGCCCATCGCCCCGGGCGAGGTGATGGAGCTGGTCCCGCGGATCGAGGGCACCACCGCCGACGGCGCCTGGGTCGGCGTCGAGCTGCGCGCCGAGGATGTGCTGACCGGGGTGCAGCGCCGCTGCGGTGGCGGGCGGTTCCGGCTGGCGGCGGTCTCCGCGCTGGCGGCCGTCGCCGCCTGACGGGGCGGGAAATGGTCACGCCAGGGCTATCCCCGCCCTCTTCACTTCATGCAAGACTTGCATGGTCGCGCGGCCGGCCGGCCCCCAGATGAGGGGGCGGGGGCCGGGCGGGCGCGCGCATCGCCCCGCGCCCAGGCCATCGAGGAGCACGAAAAGACAATGTCTCTGCGGATCAACGCCACCGCGCCGAACTTCCAGGCCCAGACCACCCAGGGCCAGATCGATTTCCATGAATGGATCGGCGACAGCTGGGCGATCCTGTTCTCGCACCCGAAGGACTTCACCCCGGTCTGCACCACCGAGCTGGGCTACATGGCCGGACTGAAGCCGGAATTCGACCGCCGCAACACCAAGGTCATCGGCCTGTCGGTCGACCCGGTCGACAACCACGCCAGATGGGCCGCCGATATCGAGGAGACCCAGGGCCACGCCGTCAACTTCCCGATGATCGGCGACACCGAGCTGAAGGTCGCGACCGCCTATGACATGCTGCCCGAGGGCGCCGGCACCACCTCGGAAGGCCGCACCGCCGCCGACAACGCCACCGTCCGCGCGGTCTTCGTCATCGGCCCGGACAAGAAGATCAAGGCGATGCTGACCTACCCCATGACCACGGGGCGCAATTTCGACGAGGTGCTGCGGCTGCTCGACAGCTGCCAGCTGACCGCCCGCCACACCCTGGCGACCCCGGTGAACTGGCGCCCGGGCGACGACGTCATCATCCCGCCGGCGGTCAGCAACGAGGTCGCCGCGCAGAAGTATCCGGCCGGCTGGAAGACGCTGAAGCCCTATCTGCGCGTCGTCGCCCAGCCGCGCGACTGATTTTTGTCCAGGTCCGGGCGGCCGGTGGCCGCCCGGGGCGTCGCCCGGGGGTACACCATGCCAGTATCGCGGTCCTTCCTGGAGCTGGTGCTGGGGATGCTGGCGCCGCTTGGGCCGGTGCCGCACCGCGCCAGTTTCGGCGGCGTCGCGCTGTTCCACGGTGAGCGCATCTTCGGCATCGTCACCGGCGACGACCGCCTGTTCTTCCGCACCGACGACGCGACCCGCCCCCGCTTCGAGGCCGCGGGCGCCGAGCCTTTCACCTACGCGACCCGTCGCCAGGGCGGCACGCGGGTCGTGGCGCTGTCCTACAGCGCCCCGCCCGAGACGATGTTCGACGACCCCGATGAATTCCTGGAATGGGCCCGGCTGGGGATGGCCGCCGCCGCCCGCGCGCCGGCGACGCCGAAGCGCAAGAAGAAGGGGTGAGGCGGCGGACCGTCCTGGGCGGCGCGCTGATCCTCGCGATCCTGGCAGGCGGCGCCGGACACCTCGCAGGCCGGATGCATGGTGGCCTGCCCTTCTGCGAAGGGATGTGGCGGCAGGATCTGCAGCTGCAACGGGCCACGGCGGGGCTGATCGGCCTCGTCGTCTTCGGCCTGGCGATGCTGCTGGCGGTCATCGCCGCCTTCCTTGATCCGTAAGACCTATCCGCCGCCCTTCGGCACCGGCACTCGCTTCGGGGTAGCGTTGTCGTAGCATCTTCGCCAGCGGCGCCGTTGACGGCCTTGGCATACGAAGCATATACGCTTCGTATATCGAAGCAGCTACAGGAACCCCCGCCATGGGCATCGTGAAGATCGACGACGCGCTGCACGAGGAGATCCGCCGCGCCAGCACGGTGATGTGCCGCTCGATCAATGCCCAGGCCGAGTTCTGGATGAAGATCGGCATGCTGGCCGAGGCCAATCCGACCCTGTCCTTCACCGATATCCTCCGCCGCGAGCTGGCCGCCGCCCAGGCCCAACCCGAGGCCGAGCGCCCGGCGGCCTGAGACCATGGTGAAGACCGCCGACGAGCTGGCGCTGATGCGCGTCTCCGGCCGGCTGCTGGCCCGGGTCTTCGAGATGCTGGACGGCATCGTGCTGGCGGGGATGTCGACGCTGCAGGTCAACGACCTGGTCGAGCGCTTCATCACCGAGGCGCTCGAAGCGCGCCCGGCCAGCAAGGGGCAATACGGCTTCGGCTTCGTGCTGAACGCCTCGGTCAATCAGGTGGTCTGCCACGGCGTGCCGGATGCGGCGCAGATCCTGCGCGACGGCGACATCGTCAATCTCGACATCACGCTGGAGAAGAACGGCTATCTCGCCGATTCCAGCAAGACCTATCTGGTCGGCGAGGTCGCCCCCGCCGCCCGCCGCCTGGTCCAGGTGGCCGAGGCCGCGATGTGGCAGGGCATCGCCCAGGTGCGGCCCGGCGCGCATCTGGGCGATATCGGCCATGCCATCGAGCGCCATGCCAAGCGGAACGGCTGCTCGGTGGTGCGGGAATATTGCGGCCATGGCATCGGCCGGGCGATGCATGAGGAGCCGCAGGTGATGAATATCGGCCGCCCCGGCGCCGGGCTGCGGCTGCGGCCGGGCATGGTCTTCACCATCGAGCCGATGATCAACCAGGGCCGCCGGCAGGTCGCCACCGAGCCCGATGGCTGGACCGTGGTGACGACGGACAGAAAACTGTCGGCGCAGTTCGAGCACACGGTGGCGGTGACGCCGAGCGGGGTCGAGGTGCTGACGCTGCGCCGCGGCGAGGCCGCGCCATGATCGAGCGCCTGGCCGGCTTCCAATTCGCGCGCGCCGGCGCCGTGGCGGGCGGGCGCGCGCCGCTGGTGCTGCTGCATGGCAGCGGCGGCTCCGAGGACTCGCTGCGCGGCTTCGCCCAGGCGGTGGCGCCGGACCGGCCGCATCTGGCGCTGCGCGGGCCGTTGGACTGGGAGGGCGGCCACGCCTTCTTCCGCCGCAACCCCGACCGGACGCTGGACCGCGCCGACCTGGCGGCGCAAGCCGGGCAGCTCTGCGGCTTCCTGGCGGCCCTGGTCGTGGAGGGCCATCCGCCGCCGCTGCTGCTGGGCTATTCCAACGGCGCCATCATGGCGACCGCGGCGCTGCTGCGGGGGGCGGGGCTGTCGGCCGGGGCCGTGCTGCTGCGCCCGCTCTCGCCCTGCGCCGGCGAGGCCCTGCCGCCGCTGGACGGCTATCCGGCGCTGCTGCTGGGTGCGGTGGCGGATGCGCGGCGCGACCCCGGCGACACGCCGCAGCTGGCGGGGCAGCTGCTGCAGGCCGGCGCCCTGGTCACCGCGCGGCTGCTGCCCGGCGGCCATGCGCTGGGCGAGGCCGATGCGCAGCTGACGCGCGGCTGGCTGGCCGGCCTCTAGGGTAACTTGGCTTCGGAAGAACGAAGCCAAGTTACCCTAGCCGTTTGTTTGATCGCGTGATTCAGGCTTTTCGGTGATTCCACCTCAAGCCATCACGCTCTACGCCACCTCTTCCACCGCCGCCTTCAGCGCGATCACCGCGCGGTCGATCCGCTTCGGCTCCAGCGCGCCATAGCCCATCATCAGCCCCAGGCTGTCCGGCTGCGGCGCATCAGGGGCATAGAGCGGCGCCACCGGATGGATGCCGATCTGGCGACGCAGCGCGGCCGCGCGCAGCGGCGCCGCGGCGGCGGCGGGCAGGGCGTCCAGCCAGGCCAGCAGATGCAGCCCGGCGGCATCGCCCTCGATGCGGATTGCCTCGCCGAAATGGCGCTGCAGGGCGTCGATCAGCGTGGCGCGGCGCTCGGCGTTGCGGCGGCGCAGGCGACGGATATGGCGCTCATAGGCGCCGCTCTCCAGCAGGGCGGCGAGCGCGGCCTGCTCCAGCGCCGCGGTGTGGCGGTCCATCAGCTGCTTCGCCACCGCGAAGCTTTCTGTGAGTGCCGGCGGCAGCACCAGGTAGCCGAGGCGCAGCGTGGGGGAGAGCGTCTTGGAGACCGTGCCGAGATAGATCACCGGGGCGCCTTCGCCCTCCTCCGCCAGGGCGTGCAGCGGGGGGACAGGAGAAATGTCGTAGCGGAACTCGCTGTCGTAGTCGTCCTCGATGACGAAGGCGGCCTCGCGCCGGGCCCAGTCCAGCAAGGCGCGGCGGCGCGCCACCGGCAGCACCCCGCCCAGCGGGAACTGATGCGACGGCGTCACATAGGCCAGCCGCGCCGATGTTTTTTCCAGTTCCTCCGTGCGAAGCCCCTCGGCGTCGACGGGAACCGGGATCGCCTCGGCGCCGACACTGGAAAAAATATGGCGGGCCATGGCGTAGCCGGGGTTCTCCATGACGAAGCGGTCGCCCGGGTCCAGCAGCAGCCGCGCGCAGAGGTCCAGCCCCTGCTGCGAGCCGTTGACCACGACGATCTGCCCGGGCTCGCAGCGCAGGCCGCGGGCGCGCCACAGATAGGCCTGCAGCGCTGCGCGCAGCTCCGGCACGCCCTGCGGGTCGCCATAGGACAGGCGGTCGGGGCGGCGGGCGATGGCGGCATCCACCGCGCGCTTCCACAGCAGCGTCGGGAAATCGCCGGCAGCCAGGTCGCCATAGCGGAAATCGGCGATCAGCCGGGCGGGCGAGGCCTGCCAGCGCGCCGGCCCCGACCGCCTGTCCTATGGCGACCCGCAGGGCGTGCCGGAG
>NZ_MLCO01000283.1 GCF_001982615.1 Teichococcus deserti
TCATGCGGAAGGCCAATTTGCAGAAATAGAAGGGGCGCAAACCTACAGGTTTGCGCCCCTTCTATTTCTGCAAATTGGCCTTCCGCATGAACAAATGCGGGATGCCTACATCAAGAAACTCTTCGCCTTCGACCACATAGCCCAGCCGCTCGTAGAACGGCACGGCATGCGTCTGCGCCTCCAGCACGAACTCGCGCACCTCGGCCACGGCAGGATCGCCCTCGATCCAGCGCATCACGGCAGCCCCGGCGCCGCTGCCGCGCGCGATCCGCCGCACCGCCACCCGGCCGATCTTTGCGACCCGGCCTTCCTCCTTCAGCACCACCCGCGCCGTCGCCACCGGCTCGCCGCCGCGCCGCGCCAGCACATGCAGGGCGCTCGCATCCAGCGCATCGTATTCCTCCGATTCCGGAACCTGCTGCTCGACGACGAACACCTCGCGCCGGATGGCGAAACATGCCTCGCGCGCCGCGTCATCCTCGGCCCGCGCAATCTCCAAGCCACTCATCAGCCATCGCTCCAGGCAAACCAAGAAGAAGGAAGAACCCTGGTTCATTTGGCCTGCCTGGCAATCACCGCCAAGGCCGCGGCGCTGATGGAAATCTGGCCGAGCGTCTGCGTCAGGTCGCGGATGAAGCCCCAGGTCTCGTAGGGGCTCGGGTCCTGCGGCACCACCACCAGCGAGCCCGGCGGCACCGGCGGCCCGCCCGCCTGCCAGGCGCCCAGTCCCGCCGCCGCCGACTGCCCGTTCGGCAGCACCACGAAGGCCCGCCCGCCATCGGCGAAGCGCTGCGTGCCGCCCGAGGCGCGCACGTAATCCGTCGCCCGCCAGCCGCTGCTGAACTGCAGGCTGCCCGGGTTCAGCACCGCGCCGACCACGGTGACCTCGTTCGGCCGCTTCGGGATGGCGATCAGGTCGCCCGGCTCCAGCAGCACGTCCAGCTCCGGCCGCGCCGCCAGGATGACCGGATTGGCCTCCACCACCATC
>NZ_MLCO01000284.1 GCF_001982615.1 Teichococcus deserti
ACGCCCCCCTCTCGACGCCCCCTCTCGACACTGGGAGAAGCCGCGGCGATCGGATAGGGTCCGCCCCCATGCACGCCGCTTCGCCTCCGCTCCGCCGCCGTCCCTCGCGCTGGACCCTGGCCCTGCCGGCCCTGGCCCTGCTCTCCGCGCCGCTCGCCGCCCCGGCCGCGGCGCAGCCCTGGGCGGCCGAGGCGCCGCGCGCCGCCGGCCGCGCCGCCATGGTCGCCGTCCAGGCCGGCCGCTGGTCCGAGGCCGAAAGCCTGGCCCGCCAGGGCGCGGACCCGATCGCCGCCAAGCTGGTCACCTGGATCCGGCTGCAGGTGCGCGGCCAGGCCAGCGCCGAGGAGGTGGCCGCCTTCACCGCCGCCAATCCCGACTGGCCGCTGCAGGGCACGCTGACGCTCCGCGGCGAGGAGGTGCTGCCGGTGATGGCGGACGACGCGCTGGTGCTGGCGCTCTTCGCCCGCACGCCGCCGCGCACGCTGGCCGCCACCCGGCAGCTGGCCGAGGCGCTGCAGCGGCGCGGCGATGCCGAGGGCGCCCGCCGGGTGATCCGCGCCGGCTGGCGCGAGGGCAGCGCCGATGCGGTCTCCGAACCGACCTATGCCGCCGCCTTCCAGTCGGTGCTGACCCCGGCCGACCACCTGGCGCGCTTCAACCGCCTGGCCTTCCTGCGCCAGGGCGCGGCGGCGGCCCGGCTGCTGCCGCTGCTGCCGCCCGAGGCGCGGCTGACCGGCGAGCTGCGCCTGGCGCTGGCCGGCGGCCAGGCCGGCGCCGAGGCGCAGGCGGCGGCGCGCGCCCGGGAGGATCTCGGCCTGTCGCTGGAGCTCGCCCGCTACTACCGCCAGCAGGAGCGCGACCGCGAGGCCGCCGCCGTCTGGGAACGCGCCGAGCCGCTGCAGCAAGACCTGTCCCCCGACGCCGCCCGCGCGGTCTGGACCGAGCGGCAGGTGCTGTCGCGCAAGCTGCTGCGCCTCGGCGATGTCAGCGGCGCCTATCGCACCGCCGCCCGCCATGGCCAGACCGAGGGCGAGCCGCTGCACGAGGCCGAGTTCTGGGCCGGCTTCATCGCGCTGCGCCGCATGGCCGATGGCAGCCGCGCCGCCCAGCATTTTTCTGTCCTCGGCCAGGGCAGCAGCAGCGTCATCACCAATGCCCGGGCGCATTACTGGCGCGGTCGTGCGGCCGCCGGGCTGGGCCGGGCGGAGGAGGCGCGGACGCATTTCGCCGCCGCCGCCGGCTTCCCCACCGCCTTCTACGGCCAGCTCGGCGCCCTTGCCCTGGGCGAGAGCGCGCCGCAGCTCGCCGCCCGCATTGCCGGCTACCGCCCGCCGCAGCCCACCCCCGAGGCGGCCAATGCCTATCTGGACCGCGAGCTGGCCCGCGCGGTGCTGACGCTCGCCGATCTGGGCGACACCAGCCGCGCCCGCCCCTTCCTGCTGCGGCTGGAGGAGGTGGCGGCGACGCCCTCCGAGCAGGTGCTGGCCGCCCGCCTGGCCAATGCCATCGGCCGCCAGGACCATGCCGTCTGGGTGTCGCGCCGCGGCGGCATCGACGGGGTGATGATGATCCCCGAGGGCTATCCAACCCCCTATGCCCTGCCCGACGGCGCCGGCATCGAGCCGGCCTTCGCCTATGCCATCACCCGGCAGGAGAGCAATTTCGACCCCTCGGCCGTGTCGCCGGCCAATGCGCGCGGGCTGATGCAGCTGCTGCCCGGCACCGCGGCGCTGGTCGCCCGCCAGATGGGCGTGCCGCACCAGGTCGGCTGGCTGACCGCGCAGCCGGAGCACAACATGCGGCTCGGCGCGCGATATCTCGCCGACCAGATCGCCCGCTTCGGCAACCTGGCCATGGCGGCGGCGGCCTACAATGCCGGGCCGCGCCGGGTCGACGACTGGATCGTCACCTATGGCGACCCGCGGCTGCCGCCGGGCGCGGGCGGCGTCGACATGCTGGACTGGATGGAGCAGATCCCCTTCACCGAGACGCGCAACTACGTCCAGCGCGTCATCGAGAACGCCGTCATCTACCGCGCCCTGGCCGGGGATGGCGCGCTCGACCATCCGCTGAAGCCCTGGCTGCCGGTCGGCACGGTCCGTTGAGCAGGCGACGCTGATGCAGGATCCCGCCGTGGCGGTGGCGCCCGCGCCGCTCGCCGCCGCCTCCCCCGCCTTGCCGCGGCTGCTGGCCAGCCTGGGCGGCGTCGGCTTCCTCCGGCCCGCCCCCGGCACCTGGGGCAGCGCGCTGGTGCTGCCGGTGGTGCTCGGCGGGCCCTGGGCCTGCCTCGGCCTCGCGCTGTTGCTCAGCCTGCTCGGCTGGTGGGCGCTGGCGCGGCTGCCGGCAGCGCGGAGCGATCCCGGCTGGGTGGTGATCGACGAGGGCGCCGGGCAGAGCCTGGCGCTGGCCGCCCTGCCGCTCGGCGCCGGCGCGCCCGGCCTCATCCTGGCCTTCCTGCTGTTCCGGCTGTTCGACATCATTAAGCCCGGGCCGGTGGGCTGGGCCGACCGCCGCAAGGGCCCGACCGGCGTCATGCTGGACGACCTGTTCGCCGGTGGCCTGGCCGCCGCGGTGATCCTGGCGCTGCGTTTCGGAGGGCTGCTGCCATGACCGTCTTCACCGAGGGCACCGAGGCCGCCGCCGCCCGCCTGCTGCAGCGGCTGGCCGCCGAAGGCCTGACCGTCGCCACCGCCGAAAGCTGCACCGGCGGGCTGGTCGCCGCGGCGCTGACCGCGATCCCCGGCTCGTCGGCCAGCGTGCTGGCCGGCTTCGTCACCTATTCGAACGAGGCGAAGGAACGGATGGTCGGCGTGCCGCGGGCAATGCTCGAGGCGCATGGCGCGGTCAGCGCCGAGGTGGCCCGGGCCATGGCGGAGGGCGCTCTGCGCGCATCCGGCGCCGAGCTCGCCGTCTCGACCACCGGCATCGCCGGGCCCGGCGGCGCGGTGCCGGGCAAGCCGGTCGGGCTGGTCTATCTGGCCGCCGCCCGCCGCGGCCGGCCTACCGAGGTGCAGCGCCATGTCTTCCCCGGCGACCGTGCGGCGGTGCGGGCGGCGACGGTGGCGGTCGCCCTGGCGATGCTGGACGCCCTGTGAGTCCAGATTCATGACGGGCCCGCGCGTTCTGCCGCTGGCGCTGCCGCCCGAACACGGTTAAGAGGCCAGCGCCATGATGACCGTCCTGCTCGTCCTGCATCTTTTCGTGACCCTCGCCCTGATCGGCGTCGTCCTGCTGCAGCGCAGCGAGGGCGGTGGCCTGGGCATCGGCTCGTCCCAGGGCATGGGCTCCTTCATGAGCGGGCGCGGCACCGCCAACCTGCTGACCCGCACCACCGCCGTGCTGGCCTTCCTGTTCATGGGCCTGGCCATGGCGATGGCGATGCTGGGCCGCGGCACCGGCGCGCCGCGCTCGATCCTGGACCAGCCGCCGCCGGCCGCCAGCGCCCCGGGGCCCGCGACCAACACGCCCGCGCCGGCGCCAACGGCGCCCGCCACGCCGCCGCCGGCCTCGGTGCCGACGAACTGACTTCCCGAATCGGGCGCCGGACCACCCTCCGGCGCCCGAAACGTTTTATGAGGGCGCTGCCCGGCCGGAAGGCCGCGGCGACCCCCGCTTCCCCCGAACACCAGCCTTGCCGTGCCGCAGGCTTCCCGCATGCCCGGCCGATTGCTAGAAAGGACTCCCATGACGCGGTTCGTTTTCATCACCGGCGGCGTGGTTTCCTCTCTCGGCAAGGGCATCGCGGCGGCAAGCCTCGGTGCGCTCTTGCAGGCGCGGGGCTACAAGGTCCGCATTCGCAAGCTCGACCCCTACCTCAACGTCGATCCGGGCACGATGTCCCCGTATCAGCACGGCGAGGTCTTCGTCACCGATGACGGGGCGGAAGCCGATCTCGATCTCGGCCATTACGAGCGCTTCACCGGCGTGCATGCGAGCAAGGGGGACAGCCACACCTCCGGCCGCATCTATGGCGAGGTGATCGCCAAGGAGCGCCGCGGCGACTATCTGGGCGGCACCGTCCAGGTGATCCCGCACATCACCGACGCCATCAAGGAGGCGGCGACCGCCAACACCGAGGGGCTGGACTTCGTCCTGGTCGAGGTCGGCGGCACGGTGGGCGACATCGAGAGCCTGCCCTTCCTGGAAGCGCTGCGGCAGCTGAACAACGAGCTCGGCCCGCAGAACAGCCTCTTCATGCACCTGACCCTGGTGCCCTACATCCCCTCCGCCGGCGAGCTGAAGACCAAGCCGACCCAGCATTCCGTCAAGGAGCTGCTCGGCCTCGGCATCCAGCCGCAAATTCTCCTGTGCCGTTGCGATCGCCCGATTCCGGAGAATGAACGGAGAAAAATCGCGCTGTTCTGCAACGTGCGGCCGGAGAGCGTCATCCCGGCCCTCGACGCCAGCTCGATCTACGCCGTGCCGCTGCAGTACCATGCCGAAGGGCTGGACCGCGAAGTGCTGCGGCATTTCGGCCTGTCGATCTATGGCGAGCCCGACCTGTCCAACTGGCAGCGCATCGTCCGCCGCCTGGAGAACCCCGAGGGCGAGGTCAAGATCGCCATCGTCGGCAAGTACACCACCCTGCTGGACGCCTATAAGTCGCTGGCCGAGGCGCTGGTCCATGGCGGCATCCAGCACGGCGTGAAGGTCCGGCTGGACTGGGTCGACAGCCAGATCTTCGAAAGCCCCAATGCGGTCGAGCGGCTCGAGGGCGTGCACGGCATCCTGGTGCCCGGCGGCTTCGGCGAGCGCGGCGCGGAAGGCAAGATCGAGGCGGTGCGCTTCGCCCGCGAGCACAAGATCCCCTTCCTCGGCATCTGCTTCGGCATGCAGATGGCGGTGATCGAGGCGACCCGGAACCTGGTCGGCCTGGAGCACGCCTCGTCGACCGAGTTCGGGCCCTGCGAGGAGCCGGTGGTCGGCCTGCTGACCGAATGGCTGCGCGGCAACGAGCGCGAGCGCCGGCACTCCGAGGGCGACATGGGCGGCACCATGCGGCTCGGCGCCTATCCGGCGGCGCTGGCCGAGGGCTCGCTGGTGCGCCAGGTCTATGGCCAGGCCGAGATCACCGAGCGCCACCGCCACCGCTACGAGGTGAACGTCGCCTATCGCGAGCGCCTCGAGGAGAAGGGCCTGCGCTTCTCCGGCATGTCGCCCGACGGGCTGCTGCCCGAGATCGTCGAATACCCGGACCATCCCTGGTTCATCGGCGTGCAGTACCACCCGGAGCTGAAGTCCAAGCCGTTCCAGCCGCATCCGCTGTTCGGCGGGTTCATCGGCGCGGCGGTGAAGCAGGCGCGCCTCGTCTGAGGCCCAAGGACCCGGGGGAAGAATGCGGTCTTCCCCCCTCGGACCTTCATGTCCGAGCCCATCATTCTCTTTCATCAGGCGGCCGCTGCCTTGTTCAAAGGCGGGACACGGCACTCCGGGCTGGCGCGGGCATTAATGCTTGCGCCATTTTCATCTTCTAGGCTGCCCGCGAAGGCCGCGCCTTGGCTGGGCCGAGCCACCTCCTGTCACCACGTGGACACGGCAGTCTGGCAGAAAGAGGAAGGGGTCCAGGGGAATTCATTCCCCTGGCCTGTCCCTGCCTTCCCTTAAATCCTTCCTTTACCTTTTCATCAGAAACTGAGGCATCCGCCGCACGTCACGGAAAGCCTCACTGTCATGCCCGTCGAGTCCAAGGCCCTGGCGGCCCGCCTCACCTTGCTGCGGCGGGCATCGCGCCTGCTGATCCTGCTCGGTGCCGCCGCCACCCTGGCCTTGTGGCATCTGGCCGCCCGCCGCACCGCGGTCGAAGCCGATTCCCGCTTCCAGGAGGCCGGGCTGCATGTCCAGCGCCTGGTGGAGGAGCGGACGCTGCGGGCGCTCGACGTGATCGCCGGCTTCCGCGCGCTGTTCGAGGTGGGCGACCAGGTCAGCCGCGCCGATTTCCACCGCCACGCCCTGAACATGCGGCTGGCCGAGCGCTTTCCCGGCGTGGTCGGCATCCAGTTCGCGCCGCTGGTGCCGGCGGCCCAGAAGGACGGCTTCGAGGCGGCGGTGCGGGCGGACACCACGTTCGATCCGCGCGGCTATCCCGACTATGCCATCCATCCGGCGGGCGACCGCGACTTCTACCTGCCCAACCTCTACAACGAGCCGATGGCGGGCAACGAGGCCGCCTTCGGCCACGACACCACCGCCGAGCCCAGCCGCCGCCGCGTCATGGAGCGCAGCCGCGACAGCGGCGAGCCGGTGGCCTCGCAGCCGCTGAGCCTGCTGCAGGGCGGCATGGGCTTCACCATCCGCCACGCCGTCTACCGCCGCGGCGCGCCGATCTGGACCGTGGAGCAGCGGCGCGACGCCTTCATCGGCCAGGTCAACGGCGTCTTCCGCGCCGCCGAGATGATCAGCCCGCTGCTGCGCGACCACCTGCAGGACTACCGCATCCGCATCGAGGATCGCGGGCCCGTCGGCACCACCACCGGAGCCGAGATGGCGCCGCAGCTGCTGTTCGACAGCCAGCCACAGGCGCCCGGCCGGGCCGAGCCCGCGGTGGCCCGCGGCGACCGGCAGGAGAACGCCGTCGCCGTCGCCGGCCGGCAATGGCGGATCACCCTGACCCGGCAGGCCACCTGGCCGCATCTGGCGCCGCTGCCGCTGGTCATGCTGCTGGGCGGCGCGGCGCTGACCTTGGGCGCGGTCTGGCTGCTGCAGGCCCTGGCGCGGCACCACCGCAACACCGCGGTGCTCGCCCAGCGGCTGGCGCATCAGGCGCAGCACGACGCGCTGACCGGCCTGCCCAACCGGCTGCTGCTGGACCAGCGCCTGGCCGAGGCGCTGGCGCGGGCCGGGCGCGACGACGGCCGGCTGGCGCTGATCTTCATCGACCTCGACCGCTTCAAGGCGATCAACGACACGCTGGGCCATGCCGCCGGCGACGCCATGCTGCAGGCGGTCGCCGCCCGGCTGCGCCACGCGCTGCGGCCGGGGGATACGGTGGCGCGGCTCGGTGGCGACGAGTTCGTGGTGCTGCTGCCGGACCTTCCCGCCACGGCATCGACCCTGCGCATGGGGCGCGGCATCGGCGAGCGGCTGCGGCTGCTGATCAGCCAGCCGGTGGAATATGACGGCCGGCTGCTCTCGGTCGGCGCCAGCCTGGGCACGGCGCATTATCCGGAGGACGGACGGGACGCCACCACGCTGATGGCCCATGCCGATGGCCAGATGTACGACGCGAAACACGCCAGGGCGGCGCCGCGCGAGGTCGTCCCGGCGGTCTGAAGGCGCGGTTATCCGGACAAACCCGCGTGGTCGTCCGGCGCGGCTGCGAGGCGCCGCGGCGGCCCCCTTGCCCTTCGCGGCGCGGCGGCCTATCGCCGGACACCGCCACAGGCACGGGAGCCCAGAATGACCGCGATCGCCGACATCATCGCCCGCGAGATCCTCGATTCGCGCGGCAACCCCACCGTCGAGGTCGATGTCGTGTTGGAGAGCGGGGCCGTCGGCCGCGCCGCCGTTCCCTCGGGCGCCTCGACCGGCGCGCATGAGGCGGTCGAGCTGCGCGACGGCGACAAGGCCCGCTTCGGCGGCAAGGGCGTGCAGAAGGCGGTCGCCAATGTCGAGGGCGAGATCTACGACGCCCTCTCCGGCCTCGACGCCACCGAGCAGGTCCGGATCGACGAGATCATGATCGCCCTCGACGGCACCCCGAACAAGAGCCGCCTCGGCGCCAACGCCATCCTGGCGGTCAGCCTGGCGACGGCCAAGGCGGCGGCGGCGCATTTCGACCTTCCGCTCTACCGCTATGTCGGCGGCGTCTTCGCCCGCACCCTGCCGGTGCCGATGATGAACATCATCAATGGCGGCCAGCATGCCGACAACCCGATCGACATCCAGGAATTCATGGTGATGCCGGTCGCCGCCGGCTCCTCGGCCGAGGCCGCCCGCATCGGCGCCGAGATATTCCAGGCGCTGAAGAAGGGCCTGCACGACGCCGGCCACAGCACCAATGTCGGCGACGAGGGCGGCTTCGCCCCCAACCTGAAGTCGGCCGAGGAAGCGCTGTCCTTCATCGAGCGCGCCTGCGAGAAGGCCGGGCACCGCTTCGGCGAGGACGTCATGGTGGCGCTCGACTGCGCCGCCACCGAGTTCTTCAAGGACGGCGTCTACGACATGGAAGGCGAGGGCAAGAAGCTCGACAGCGCCGGCATGGTCGACTACCTGGCCGGGCTCTGCGGCAAGTTCCCGATCGTCTCGATCGAGGACGGCATGTCCGAGGATGACTGGGCCGGCTGGAAGCTGCTGACCGACAGGCTGGGCGGCAAGGTGCAGCTGGTCGGCGACGACCTGTTCGTCACCAATCCCGAGCGCCTGCGCCAGGGCATCGAGAAGGCCACCGCCAACTCCATCCTGGTCAAGGTCAACCAGATCGGCTCGCTGACCGAGACGCTGGAAGCGGTCGAGATGGCGCATCGCGCCGGCTACACTGCCGTCATGTCGCACCGCTCGGGCGAGACCGAGGACAACACCATCGCCGACCTGGCCGTCGCCACCAACTGCGGCCAGATCAAGACCGGCTCGCTCAGCCGCTCCGACCGCCTGGCCAAGTACAACCAGCTGATCCGCATCGAGCAGCAGCTGGGCACCGCCGCCCGCTATGCCGGCCGCACCATCCTGAAGCGCTGATTTCCTCCCGGGCCGCCGCCTCCGCCTGGGGGCGGCGGTTCCGGCAGTGTCTCGCACCGCGACGTCAGAGGGGGAAAGCTTCGGCTTTCCCCCTTTTTCATTGCGCGCAAGCAGTGACGGGGTCGAAATCCTGGCCTGGCAAATGGTTAAGGCCACGTCATGCGGCAGGCGTGTCCTGCGAGCAACACAGAATGCAAGAAAGCGGCGCCGCGCGCTTCGCCCCTTGCCGGGCCGCGTTATCAAAGCCTTAACCTGCGCGGATCACGGAAGGGGTGAGCATGCGCGCCATCAAGCGAGCGATTCAGGTGCTGTGGCTGCCCTTGGTCTTCGCCGGGCTGATCTGGCACTTCGCCTGGTACGCCGTGCACGGCCCCCGCGTCGGCTCCCTGGCGCGCGAGGCCAAGGCGGGCGAGATCGCCGCCGCCCGCATCGCCCTGGCCCAGGCCGAGACCGAGCGCGACTCCATCGAGCGCAAGGTGGTCGGCCTGCGCGGCGACCGCATCGACCGCGACCAGCTCGACGAGCGCGCCCGCGCCCTGCTCAACATGGTCGGCAAGGACGAGCTCGTCGTCCCCTACGGCCAGAACCAGCGCCTCTTCTAACCCTTGGCCGCCAGCGCCAGCAGCGCCCGGCTGGCGCGGCTGGCATAGCGCTCCTTGTGCCGCAGCGCCTTGAAGCTGCGCGGCGGCAGGGTCACCCCCGCCCGCACCAGCAGCCCCGCGGCCAGATGCGGCCCGGCCGCCCGCTCCGACACCACCGTTGCGCCGCCATCGGCCTCCACCGCCGCCAGCACCGCCTCGTTCGACGGCAGCTCCAGCGTCACCCGCAGCGCTTCCGGCGCCAGGCCCCAGCCGGCCAGCAGCAGCTCGAAGGCGGCGCGCGTCCCCGACCCCTCTTCCCGCATGATCCAGGGGCTTTCCCCGAGCCGTCGCGGCGCCAGCGGCGCGCCGTCGGCCCAGGGGTGGTTCGTCCCGACCACGACCACCAGCTGGTCGCGCGCCAGGATGGTCTGCGACAGCGCCGCCTCCTCCACCTCGCCCTCGACGAAGCCGAGCTCGGCGCCGCCCTCCAGCACCGCCTGCGCCACGCTGGTGGTGTTGCCGGCGGCGACCTCGACCGCGACGCCCGGGCATTCCGCCTGGAAACGCACCAGCAGCGGCGGCAGCCAGTAGCTGGCGACCGTCTGGCTGGCCTGGATGCGCAAGGTGCCGCGCAGCGCGCCGCCGAGCTCCGACAGCACCAGCTCCGCCGCCTCGGCGCGCGCCAGCACGGCGGCGGCCTCGGCGCGGAAGATGCGGCCCTCCTCGGTCAGCTCGATGCGGCGGCCGACGCGGTGGAACAGGGTGATGCCGTGCCGCCCCTCCAGCGCCCGCACCGCCGCCGAGACGGCCGACTGCGTCAGGTGCAGCGCCTCCGCCGCCCGGGTCACATGCTCCCGCTCGGCCACCGCCAGGAAGATGCGCAGCTGCTCCAGCGTCACGGCGTCCCTCCCGCTGCGATCGTTCGATTGTAGCGATTGGAACCAGAAGAACAACGCGTTGGATCACTGGATGAGGCGGGGGCAAGGTCGCCGCGAAACCGTCACGGTCCTGTCATGTCCACCGCCACAAGCAGCCCCCTGCCCGCCTTCCCGCAGCGCCTGACCCGCAGCCTGCAGGAGCTCTGGCCGGGCATCGCGCTCTGCGCCGCGGTGGCCGCCGGCGGCAGCCTGCTGGCCGAGGCGCAGCGCCAGGCCTTCGGACGCGCCTGGGTCGACGCTCTGGTGCTGTCCATCCTGATCGGCACCACGCTGCGCAGCCTCTGGACGCCGCCGAAATCCTGCAACGCCGGCGTCGCCTTCAGCGCCAAGATGCTGCTGGAGGTCGCGGTGATGCTGCTGGGCGCCTCGCTCAGCGTCACCGCCATGCTGGCCGCCGGACCCTGGCTGATCCTGGGCATCGCCGCCGTCGTCGCGCTGTCGATCGGCTTCAGCTACGGCCTGGGCCGGCTGATGGGGCTGCCGGGCAAGATGGCCATGCTGGTCGCCTGCGGCAATTCAATCTGCGGCAACTCGGCCATCGCCGCCGTCGCGCCCGTCATCGGCGCCCAGGCGCGCGACGTCGCCGCCGCCATCGCCTTCACCGCCGTCCTCGGCGTCGGCGTGGTGCTGGCCCTGCCCTTCCTGATGCCCGTGCTCGGCCTGAACGAGGTCCAGTATGGCATTCTCGCCGGCCTGACCGTCTATGCCGTGCCCCAGGTCCTGGCCGCCACCGCCCCGGTCGGCAGCCTGGCGGTGCAGATCGGCACGCTGGTGAAGCTGGTGCGGGTGCTGATGCTCGGCCCGCTGGTCCTGGCCCTGTCGCTGCGCGCCGGCAGCGAAGGGGGCAAGAAGCCCGGCCTGGCCCGGCTGGTGCCCTGGTTCATCCTGGGCTTCCTGGGCCTGGCCGCGCTGCGCGCGCTCGGCGCCATCCCGGACATGCTGCTGGCACCCCTGTCCACCGTTGCGGGCATCCTGACCCTGCTGGCCATGGCCGCCCTCGGCCTGGGCGTCGATGTCCGCAGCGTCGCCCAGGCGGGACCGCGGGTCACCGCCACCGTGGTGGTGTCGCTGCTGGGGCTCGGCCTCGCGAGCCTGGGGTTGATCGCTCTGCAGTGAAGAGAAGTCAGGGGTAGGTCGGGGGAATGAATTCCCCCGAACCCCCTTCTTCTTTCTGTCTGTCGGCCGTTCGGCCACCAGCGCTGCACCGGCGACGACGCCGGGGCATCACGGCGGGACGCTGAATACAAAAACTGCGCACCCTCACAGGTCGCGCTGTCGATGGGCCGGGCCACGTCCTGTCGTCACGTGGACACGGCAGTCTGAAAGAAAAAAGAAGGGGTCGAGGGGAATTCATTCCCCTCGCCTGTTTCTGTTTTCTCTTCAGGTCCCTTCGCTCTTCCGGGCCTCGATCGCGTCCCAGATCGCCTTCTCCAGGTGGATCCCGTCGAAGCGGGCCAGTTCCTGCAGGCCCGTGGGCGAGGTGACGTTGATCTCGGTCAGGTAGTCGCCGATCACGTCGATGCCGACGAAGGTCAGGCCGCGCTTCTTCAGCTCCGGCCCGATGCGCTCGCAGATCTCGCGGTCGCGCGGCGTCAGGGCCACGGCTTCCGGGCGGCCGCCGACATGCATGTTGCTGCGGCTCTCGCCCTCGGCGGGGACGCGGTTGATGGCGCCCATCGGCACGCCGTCGACCAGGATGATGCGCTTGTCGCCCAGGCGCACGGCGGGCACGTATTGCTGGATCATCAGCGGCTCGCGCGACTTCTCGGCATACATCTCGAGCAGCGAGTTCAGGTTGCTGTCCTCGGGGCGCAGGTGGAAGACGCCGGCGCCGCCATTGCCGAACAGCGGCTTGACGATGATGTCGCCATGCTTCTGGCGGAAGCGGCGGACCTGCTCGGCGTCATGGGTGATGATGGTGTCCGGCATCAGCTCCGGGAACTGCATCACGAACAGCTTTTCCGGGGCGTTGCGCACGCTGGCCGGGTCGTTCACCACCAGGGTCTTGGGGTGGATATGCTCGAGGATATGGGTGGCCGTGATATAGGCCATGTCGAAGGGCGGGTCCTGGCGCATCAGCACCACGTCCATCTCCGACAGGTCGTATTCGGCCAGCTCGCCCAGGGTGTAATGGGCGCCCTTCTCCCGCTTCACCGTCACCGGCTGCATCCGGGCCATCACCTTGCCGGCGGCGAGCGTCAGGTCCTTGACGTGGTAGTGCCACAGCTGGTGGCCCCGCGCCTGCGCCTCGAGCATCAGGACGAAGGTGCTGTCGCCGTCGATATTGATCCCCTGGATCGGGTCCATCTGGACCGCGACCTTCAAAGCACGCGTCATGCCGGGCTCCTGTCTCATAGCTCTGTCGCCGCCAGTGGTGGCATTGCCCGCGCCGGATTGCCAGGGGGTGGATGCCGGGAGGCCATTGACCCGGGGCCCGGCTCCGTCGATTCATGGCGGCATGACGATCATCTCCGGCAAGGCCAGGCTGGCGGGCGTGCTGGGCTGGCCGGCCTCGCATTCGCGCTCGCCGCTGCTGCATGGCCACTGGCTGCGCCGCCACGGCATCGACGGCACCTATATCCCGCTGCAGGTGCAGCCCCAGGACTTTGCGGCCGCCGTTCGGGCGCTGGTGACGCTTGGCTTCCAGGGCGCCAATGTCACCATCCCGCACAAGGAGGCGGCCTTTTCTCTCTGTGACGAGGTCGATGCCTCGGCGCGGCGGGCGGGCGCCGTGAACACGCTGGTGTTCCGAGACGGGCGGATTTTCGGCTCCAACACCGATGGCTTCGGCTTCCTGGAGAGCGTGCGGGAGCAGGCACCGGGGTGGCAGGCCGCGGCTGGCCCTGCGGTGCTGCTGGGCGCCGGGGGTGCTGCGCGGGCCATCGCCGCGGCGCTGCTCGATGCCGGCTGCCCGCGGCTCACCATCGTCAACCGCAGCGCCGAGCGGGCCGAGGCCCTGGCGGCCGAACTCGGTGGGCCCGTCTTCGTCTCGGACACCCCGCCGCTGGCGGACGCCGCGCTGCTGGTCAATTCCACCAGCCTCGGCATGGCCGGCCAGCCGCCGCTGGAGATTGATCTCTCTGCTCTCCCCGCCCATGCGGTGGTGGTGGACGCGGTCTATGTCCCGCTGGAGACGCCGCTGCTGGCGGCCGCCCGCGCCCGTGGGCTGGTGGGCGTCGATGGGCTGGGGATGCTGCTGCACCAGGCGCGGCCGGGCTTCGAGGCCTGGTTCGGCGTGGCGCCGGCGGTCGATGCCGATCTGCGCGACACCGTCGCCGCCGACATCCCGCGCCGCTGAGCCGATGAAGATCCTCGGCCTCACCGGTGGGATCGGGATGGGCAAGTCGACCGCGGCGGCCACCTTCCGCCGCCACGGCCTGCCGGTCTTCGATGCCGACGCGGCCGTGCATGCGCTGCAGGCCCGCGGCGGCCGCGCCGTGGCGCCGATCGCGGCCGCCTTCCCGGGCTCCGTCCGCGACGGCGCCGTGGACCGCGAGGCGCTGCGCCGTGCCGTGCTGGGCAACCCGCCGGCGCTGAAGGTCCTGGAAAAAATCGTCCATCCGCTGGTGCGGGCGGAGGAGCGGCGCTTCCTCGGCCGCGCCCGGCGGCAGGGGCGGCGGCTGGTGGTGCTGGACATCCCGCTGCTGTTCGAGACCGGGGGCGAGGCGCGCTGCGACGCGGTTGTCGTGGTCTCGGCGCCCGCCGCGGTGCAGAAGGCGCGGGTGCTGCGGCGCGGCGGCATGACCGAGGAACGTCTGGCCGCCATCCTGGCCCGGCAGACGCCCGATGCCGAGAAGCGGCGCCGCGCCGATTACGTGATCCGCACCGGACTGTCCCGCGCCCATGCGCGCCGCGGCATCCGGCGCCTGCTGGAGAGCCTGCGATGAGCCGCACTTTGGTGCTCGACACCGAGACCACCGGCTTCGACCCGGCGACCGGCGACCGCGTGCTCGAGGTCGCCGCCGTCGAGCTGGTCAACCTCGTCCCGACGGGCCGCTTCTACCACCAGCTGATCGACCCCGAGCGCGAGGTGCCGGAGGAAGCCGTGAAGGTGCATGGCTTCACCTGGGAGATGCTGCGCGACAAGCCCAAGTTCCCGGCCATCGCCCAGGACATGCTGGACTTCCTGGGCGACGACCCGATCGTCGCGCACAATGCGCCCTTCGACTTCGGCTTCCTGGATGCCGAGCTGAAGCTGGCCGGCCGCGCCCCGCTCGACCGGGCGCGGATGGTCGATTCGCTGCAGCTGGCGAAGAAGCGTTTCCCCGGGCTGCCGAACAGCCTGGACGCGCTGTGCCGGCGCTACGGCATCGACAACTCGATGCGCACCGCCCACAACGCGCTGCTCGACGTGCAGCTGCTGGCCCAGGTCTATCTGGAGCTGATGGGCGGCAAGCAGCCCGGCCTGGCGCTGGCCACCCGCTCCAACGTGGCGGCGCCGGTGGTGATCGCGGTCGATACCGATGTCGCCGGCCGCGTCCCCCGCCCGATCCTGCCGACCGAGGAGGAGCTGGCCGCGCATCGCGCCTTCCTGGGCAAGCTCAAGGAGCCGCTCTGGGCGGCGTTGGAGGCGGCGCCGGAGCCTCAGCCGGGCTGAGCGCCGCGATCCCGTCCCGCAGCCGGGGCACGGCGAAATCCAAAAAGACGCGCAGCTTCAGCGGCATGGCGGCGCGTGGGCCGTGCAGCAGGCTGACCGGGCGCGGCGCCGGCTCGAAGGCGTCGAGCACGCGGACCAGGCTGCCGCGGGCCAGGGCCTCGGCGCATTGGTAGCGCAGCAGCCGGGTGACGCCGAGGCCGCGCTTGGCCGCCGCCACCGCCGCCTCGGCGGTGGAGACCGAGAGCCGCGGGTGCAGCGCCACCGCCACCCCAGCCCCGAAGCGCCAGAGCGGCGGCGGCAACCCGCCCTCGGCCACGAAGTCGAAAGCGACGCAGGGCAGCCCAGCCAGCGCCTCTGGCCGGTCCGGCGTGCCATGGGCGGCCCAGAAATCAGGGCTGGCGCAGACCACCTGGGCGATGGCGCCCAGCCGGGTCGCCACCAGGCTGCTGTCCGGCAGGGCGCCGATGCGCAGCGCCAGGTCCACATGCTCGTCGAGCAGGTGCAGGTTGCGGTCGGACAGCGCCAGCCGCACCGCGATCTCAGGATAGGCGATGAGGAAATCCGCCACCACTGGCAGCAGATGCAGCCGGCCGAACAGCACCGGCGCGGTCAGCACCAGCGCGCCGCGCGGGGCGGTGAACTCGCCGGCGGCCTGGCGCTCGGCCGCCTCGACCTCCTCCAGGATGCGGCGGGCGCTGGCCAGATAGGCCTCGCCGGCCTCGGTCAGGGCCAGGCGGCGGGTCGAGCGTCGCAGCAGCCGGGCGCCCAGATGCGCCTCCAGCTCGGCGAGCTTCCGGCTCACCGTGGGCAGCGGCATGCCCAGGGCACGGGCGGCGGCGGTCAGGCTGCCCTGCTCCACCACCCGCAGCAGCACCGCCATCGCTTCCAGCCGGTCCATCTTTCTTCCGGTTTCCGAGAGAATGCCTCTCGGGAATAGCGGATTATTCTCGGAACGCGGAAGCGCCATTCTCCTGTCCAACAGACAGGAGATGGTTCGCCATGGCCTACAGCTTCCTCGACACCTATGCGACGCCCTCGGTGCAGGCGGCGCAGGCCGCGATGGGCGCCGATCACCTCTGGCGCGGCGCCGGGCGCGACCGAACCTTCGACCGCATCGACGACGACGTCGCGGCCTTCATCGCCGAGCGCGACAGCTTCTACATGGCGAGTGTCGCCGAGAATGGCTGGCCCTATGTGCAGCACCGCGGCGGGCCGGCCGGCTTCCTCAAGGTGATCGACCCGGTGACGCTGGCCTTCGCCGACTACCGCGGCAACCGGCAATACATCTCGACCGGCAACCTGGCCGCCGACGACCGGGTGGCGCTGATCCTGGTCGACTATCCGCGCCGCGCCCGGCTGAAGCTGCTGGCGCATGCCGAGGTCGTGCCGCTGGGCAGCGACCCCGCGCTGGAGGCGGCGGTGCGCGATCCCGCCTATCGCGGCCAGGCTGAAAGAATCTTCCGGCTGAGGCTGCAGGCCTATGACTGGAACTGCCCGCAGCACATCACGCCGCGCTTCACCGCGGACCAGGTGAATGCCGGCCTCGCCCCGCTGCGCGCCCGCCTGGCCGAGCTGGAGGCCGAGAACGCCGCGCTCAGGGCTGCGGCGGCCGTGCCGAGCTGACCGCCGCCTGCCGCCTGGCGCCGGGTTGCCAGCCGGGCAGCGCCGCCGCCTGGGCGATCCACCGCGCCAGCTGCGGGTCATCCACCGCCTGGCCTTCCGCAAGATGGACATAGCGCACCGCCGGGTCCTTCGAGGCCACCGGCGGCAGCGGGTCGAGCGATCCGCCGCGGAAGAAGGCCAGCTTCAGATAGCGCGTCATGGCATGCACCCCAAGGAACCAGCCCTGCCCCTCGACGCCATAGAGCGGCGAATTCCATTTCACCGCCTTGCGAAGCCCGGGCAGCGTCCGCACCACCAGCGCGTCGAGCTCGCGGGCAGCGCCCTGCTTCCAGCCCTCCAGGCCCGAGATCCAGGCCTGGACCGGCGCATCGCCCTCGGCCTTGGCGATCTGCGGATTGCCACCGGCCAGCCGCTTCTTCTCCATGGGCTTCTCCCTCAGCCGAGACGGCCCAGCAGGCGGGCCAGGTCGCGGAGGCTCTCGGCCGCGGTCTTGTCGAGGGCGCGGCGCAGCAGGGTGCGGATGGTGCTGATCTGCACGCCGCGCGCCGCGGCGATGGCGTCGGGGCTGGCGCCGCCGGCCAGCGCCGCCGCGGTCGAGGCCTCGGCGGCGGTCAGGCCGAACAGCGCCCGCAGCAGCCCTTCGAGCCGGCCCGCCTCCTCACCGGCATCGAGGGCGCGCAGCGTCAGCAGGGCGTAGCCGCCCGGAGCCATCCCGTCGGGGGCGATGGCGCCCGCGGCCCGCAGTGCCCGCGGCAGCGGCACCACCAGGGCGGCCAGGCGCTCGCCGGTCCCGGGATGCAGCAGGGTCAGGGCGCCGCCCGGCTCGCCGAGCGCCGCGCGGGCGATGGCGGAGAGCAGGAACTGCGTCTCCCGCGGGGTGCCGGCCGAGAGCGCCCCGTTGCGGCAGCCCAGGCGGATCGGGCCGCCGGCACGCGCCAGGGCCTCGGCCGCGGCATTGGCCAGGACCATCTGGCCCTGGCCCGAGAGCACCAGGGCCGGCAGGCGCAGCCCGTCCAGCGCGGCCAGGCCGAGCTCGGCCTTCAGCTCCGCCGCATGCAGCCGCTCGGCCAGCTGGATCGCCCGCTGCAGATGCGGCAGCAACCCGGCCAGCCCCTCCATCGCCGGGGCGTCGAAGGCGCCGAGCTGCCGCGGCCGGTGCAGCGCCAGCACGCCGATATGGCCCTGCGCATCCGGCGCGGTGCGTGCGGCGGCGACGTGGAAGGCGTCGATATGGCGGGCGAAGTCGTTGTAGTAGGGCGTCGCCGCGTAGTCGGCATCGGCGATGGCGTCCTGGCCGCGCAGCACCCGCAGCTGCGGATTGGCCAGGGCGAAGCGGGCCCGCGGGTCGTGGCGGTGCCAGTGCTGCTGGTAGCTGGCCAGCGCCACCGGGTCGAGCTGGCTGCCCTGGATCGGCCCCACCGGCACGCCGCTGCGGCCATGGATCGAGAGCACCGCCGCGCTGCTGGCGCCGAGCGCCTGGCGCAGCTGCTCCGGGAAGCGGGCCAGCGCCTCGGGCTGCAGGCAGGCGTCGTAGAGCGCGCCGGTCAGCGCCTCCCAGTCCGGCAGCGGGGGCGAGGACGGGTTCCGCATGCCTTCCCGTTACCGCAGCGCAACGGCGTCCGGCAAGCGCTGCCGCGCGGTCCTGTCCTTGATCAGGCGTCCCAGTCGGGGCTGAAATCGGGGTTCACCCGGCGCCAGTCCTTGGGCATGGCGTCGATCGCTGCGATGTCGGCGGCGTCAAGCCTGTCCAGCAGCGCCAGCGCGTCGAGGTTGCCCTGCTGGGTCTCGCGGCGGCTGGCTTTCGGGATGGCGACCACCATCTCCTGCCGCAGCAGCCAGGCGAGCGCCACCTGCAGGCCGGAGAAGCCGTGCTTCCTGCCGATCTCGGCCAGCACCGGCTGGTCGGCCAGCGCGCCCTGGCCGAGCGGCGAATAGGCGGTGAGCGCGATGCCGCGCGGCCGGCAGAAGTCCAGCAGCCTCTTCTGCGACAGCAGGGCGTGGTACTCGACCTGCAGGGCGGCGGGCTGGCCGCCGAGTTCCTCGACCTTCTGCATCAGCCCGAGCGGGAAGTTGGAGACGCCCCAGCGGCGGACCAGGCCGGTGTCCTGCGCCTTCTGCATGGTCTTGACGATGGCGGGCAGGTCCATGTCCGGGCGCGGCCAATGCACCAGGAAGAGGTCCAGGTAGTCGGTGCCGAGCTTCTTCAGCGAGCCGGCCAGCGAGCGCTCGATGGCGTCGGGGGCCAGGTTCTCCCACCAGACCTTGCTGGTGAGGAAGATGTCGCCGCGGGCGATGCCGGAAGCGGCGATGCCAGCGCCAACTTCGGCCTCGTTGCCATAGCGGTCGGCGGTGTCGATGTGGCGGTAGCCGAGGCCGATGGCACTTTCCACCGCGGCCTGGCCTTCAGCACCGGAGAGCTTCCAGGTCCCGAGGCCGAGCTTCGGGATATCGATGCGCGCCGAGGTGGCGTTCGGGATGCTGGGCATTGTTGCGAAGTCCCTGCTTTCTGACAGACATAGAAGGGGGTGCGGGAGGATACCTCCCCCCGCGGCTTGCTTCTCTTTGACGGAACTTTCTGCCGGCTCGCCGGTTACATAGCGCGCAACTTTGCCCGGGCTGTGGCGTTGGCCTGGTCATGCCGGCCCTTCGCTTTGTTCCGGACCGTGCCGACTCACTCCGCCTTGGCATCCTTGGCGAGGGCGCGGCGCGCCGTCTCGGCGAGGAAGCCGCTGGCCACCGGCAGCACCGCGTCGTCGAAGTCGTAATGCGGGTTGTGCAGCTCGCGCCCGCCATCGGTCGGCCCGTTGCCGATCCAGACGAAGGCGCCCGGCACCTGGTGCAGGAAGTGCGAGAAGTCCTCGCCGGTCATGGCGGGGCCGATGTCGCGGCGCAGCGTGGTGACGGCCGCGGCGGCCTCGGCGGCCAGCTCGCGCGGCTCGGCATGGTTGGCGGTGACGGGCACACCGCCGCCGACGATGGCTTCCGCATGGACGCCGAAGGTGGCCGAGACGCCGGCGGCAACGCGGGCCAGGCCCTCGCGGATCTGCTGCCCGACCTCCTCGGTCAGGTAGCGCATGCTGCCCTTGATGACGACACGGGCGGCAATCTGGTTCTGCGCCTCGCCGCCCTCGATGACGGTCAGGCTGACCACGCCGGTCGCCATCGGGTCCAGGTTGCGCGCCACGATCGACTGGCAGGCGACGATGGCGTGGCCGGCGGCGACGATCGGGTCGCGGGTCAGATGCGGCAGCGCGGCGTGGCCGGCATGGCCGTCGATGACGATCTCGAAGCGGTTGCCGGCCGCCATCACGGCATTGTCATGCACCGCGATGGTCCCCGCCGGCAGGCCGGGCCAGTTGTGCCAGCCGAAGATGCGGTCCATCGGGAAGCGCTGGAACAGCCCGTCCTTGACCATGGAGGCAGCGCCGCCGCCGCCCTCCTCGGCCGGCTGGAAGACCAGGCGGACGGTGCCCTTCCAGCTGTCGTCCTGCATCAGCAGCGCCGCGGCGCCGAGCAGCGCGGTGGTGTGGCCGTCATGGCCGCAGGCATGCATCACGCCCGGATTGGTGCTGCGCCAGGCCAGGTCCTGGGCGGCTTCCTCGATCGGCAGCGCGTCCATGTCGGCGCGCAGCCCGACGCTGCGGTTGCTGCCGGCGCGATGCAGGCTTGCCACCACGCCATGACCGCCAACATCGGTGACGATGTCGGTGACGCCGAGCTCCTTCAGCTTCTCCACCACGAAGGCCGCGGTCGGCCCCTCATGCAGGGTCAGGCTCGGATTGGCGTGGAGATGCCTGCGCCAACGCGTCAGTGTTTCGGCAAGGGTCGGATCCATGTGTTAGGGCATACCGCTTAAGCCGATGCGTCTCAAATCCTCCCTCCCCCTCGCCCTGTTCTCCGCCGGCCTCGGGCTTGCGATCCCGCTGGCCGCGATGCTGCATGCCCGCGCGCAGGAAGCGCCGGCCGCTGCGGAAGGCGATGCGGAATCAAGGGAGAACGACGCGCCCGAAGTCGCCGCCGAACGCACGGTGACCTATGAGGTGACGCTGCCTGAAACGGGCGACGAGGCGCTGGACAGCGCGATTTCCCGCGCCTCGACGCTGGAGCAGCTGCGCGAGCGCGCGCCAGTCGATAGCTACGGCCTGGTCAGCCGCGCCATTGCCGAGTCGGGCAACATGCGCGACGCGCTGCGCTCCGAGGGCTACTACGCCGGGACCGCGCGGATCCTGCTGGACGGCACGACGCCCGACACGCCGGGCCTCGCCGACCGGCTGGCGGCGCGGACGGGGGACACGCCGATCCCGGTGGTCATCACCGTGGAAAAGGGCGTGCAGTACAAGCTGGCCACGGTGCGGCTGCAGGCCGAGCCGGCAGGCGCCTCGCTCGAGGATGCCGGCGCCGCCGGGCTGGAGGAAGGCACGCCGGCCCGGGCGCAGCCGATCCTCGACGCCGAGGGCCGCATGCTGACCGCGCTGCGCGATGCCGGGCATCCCTTCGCCAGCCTGCGCCGCCGCGTCACCGTCGACCACGACACGCAGCGGATGGAGGTGACCTTCCTGGTCGCCCCCGGGCCGCGCGCCAACTTCGCCCAGCCTTCGGTGACCGGCGAGCAGCGGACGCATGCCTCGCTGCTGGCCAGCATCGTGGCGCCGCTGGAGGGGCAGCAATACAGCCAGGAGAAGATCGACCAGACCCGGCGCGACCTGCTGAGCCTCGGCGTCTTCAACACGGTGCGCGCCCGCGCCGCGGATCGCCTCGACGAGACGGGCCGCCTGCCGGTGACCTACACGGTGATCGAGCGGCCGCTGCATGCCATCGGCTTCGGCGCGGCCTACGAGACCCGCTACGGCCCGACCTTCAGCGCGTATTGGGAGCACCGCAACCTGTTCGGCGGCGCCGAGCGGCTGCGCCTCGAGGCCGAGGTCAACCGGCTGGGCACCACCGGCGACACCAGCGACACCGGCGGCAAGGTCGGCGCCAGCCTGAGGACGCCCTGGTTCGCCGGGCGCAACCAGACCCTGACCTTCGACATCGCCGCACTCCGCGAGCGCCCCGACGCCTATGACCGCGACGCCTTCACGCTCGGCGCCCTGCTGGAGCGCACCGTCTCGCCGCGGCTGTCCTGGGGCGCCGGGCCGCAGCTCGAGTTCAGCCGGGTGACGCAGGATGGCGAGACCACCAGCTACCAGCTGCTCGGCATGCTGGGCACGCTGCGCTGGAACGACACCGACAGCCTGCTGAACCCGAGCCGCGGCACCCGCGCGACCGTGCTGGTCAACCCGATCTACAGCCTGGGCGAGAGCAACGTCTTCACCCGGCTGCGCGTCCAGGGCAGCACCTATCTCGACATCTCCGGCGACAAGGGCAGCATCCTGGCGCTGCGCGCCGTGGTCGGCAGCATCGTCGGCGCCAGCTTCGGCGGCGTGCCGCCGGACAAGCGCTTCTATTCCGGCGGCGGCGGCTCGGTGCGCGGCTACAGCTACCAGTCGGTCGGGCCGCGCACCGCCTCCGACGAGCCGGCCGGCGGCCTGTCGCAGATCGAGGGCACCATCGAGCTGCGCCAGCGCGTCTCCGGCAATCTCGGCATGGCGGCCTTTGTCGATGCCGGCGCCGTCACCCGCGACCCCACCCCCACCTTCAGCAACCTGAAGGTCGGCGCCGGCCTCGGCGTGCGCTACCTGACCGCCATCGGGCCGCTGCGCGCCGATGTCGGCGTGCCCTTGAACAAGGAACGGGGCGACAGCGCCTTCGGCCTCTACATCGGCATCGGGCAGGCGTTCTGATGCGCCGGCTGCTGCGCTGGGCCGGGTATACCCTGGCCCTGATCGTCATTCTGCCGCTGCTGCTGATCGGCGGCGTGCTGCTGGGGGCCAATACCGCGCCCGGCCAGCGCATGATCACTGACCTGGCGCAGCGCTTCGTGCCCGGCCTGACCCTCGAGGGGCTGCACGGGCCCCTGCCCGGCGCCCCCGGCTTCTCCCGCCTGGTCATGGCGGATGCCAAGGGGCCCTGGCTGGAGGTCGAGAACGCCCGCATCGACCTGGACCTGCGCGCCTTGCTGGGCCGCGAGCTGCGCATCGAGGAAATGTCCGCCGGCCGCATCGCGCTGCTGCGCCTGCCCGAGGCCGATCCGAACGCGCCGCCGCCGGAGCCGGCACCGGCGGACGCGCCGCTGATCCCGTCCCTGCCCGAGCTGCCTGTCGCCGTGCGCCTCGAGAAGCTGGCCATCGCCCGCATCGAGATCCCGCGCGAGCTGGTCGCCGCCACCGTCGAGGAGCATGGCCCGGCCCCCGGCTTCGCCCTTTCCCTGAACGGCGACGCCTCCCTCGTCGCCGCCGCGTTGCAGGCGAAGCTGGCGGTGCAGCGGCTGGAGGCGGCGGGCTCGCTCGACTTGGCGCTCGGCCTCGATCCCCGCGGCCGGCTGCTGGCCGATCTGCGCGTTCAGGAGCCGGCGGGCGGCGTGCTGGCCACCGGGCTCGGCATTCCCGACGCGCCGGCCGATCTCAGCCTGAAGCTGGACGGCCCGGCTTCCGGCGCCGCGCTTACCGCGCGGGCCGATTTCGGCGGCCAGGCCGGCTTCCGCGCCGAGGGCCAGGTTTCTCTTCAGCCCGGCGGCGCCGGCGGCCTGACGCTCGCCGGCCATCTGGACTCGCCGGCCGTCCTGGCGCCGCCGCCGGTGCGGGCGCTGGATTTTGCCCTGGATGCCGTGATCCCTGCCGGCGGCCAGCCCGAGCTGCGCTCGGTCCGCCTGACCACCGAGGCCGGCGAGATCACCGCCAGCGGCAGCCTGGCGCTGCTGAAGGCCGAGGCGCGGGTCGCCGCCTCCTCGGTGCTCGGCCCGCTGGTGCCCGAGATCGTCGGCTGGGACGGGATTCTGCTCAATGCCGAGATCCGCGACGGGCAGACCATCACGGCCCAGCTGCGGCCGCGGGGCCTGCGCGGGCCCGACCCTCTGTCGACCGTGCTGGGCCCCGAGCCCGAGGTGGATTTCGCCGGCACCCCCTTCCGCATCGACAGCCTGGAGCTGCGCGGCCGCGGCGCGAAGCTGAACGTCCAGGGCAGCGGCTGGGATATCCTCGACATCAACGCCCAGCTGCAGGTGCCCGACCTCAAGGCCGTGCGGCCGGAGCTGGCAGGCCCCGCCCGTCTCGAGGCGAAGGTGACCGGCCCCGTCGCCGACCCTGCCATCCGCCTGCACCTGACCAGCCCCGGCCTGGTCGCCGCCGGCCGCAAGATCGAGAACCCCGACCTGACGGCCGAGATCCCGGCGGTCAGCGCCTATGGCGGCACGCTGCGCCTGACCGGCCGCGCCGAGGGCCAGCCGGTGCAGGTCGCCCTTCGCGCCGCCCGCGACGGGGACTCCGTGAAGCTGGAACAGGCGGACGTCACCTTCGGCCCGGTGCGCGCCACCGCCGAAGGCCGCTACGACATGACCGCCGCCCGCTTCGACGGCCAGATGACGGCGGGGGCCGAGAACATCGCCCCGCTCTCCGGCCTGATCGGCCAGCCGGTCGCCGGCGGCTTCCGCCTGACCGCGAAGCTGGCGCCGACGTCCGAGGGCCGCCAGGCGATCGACGCCCGGCTGGCCGCCCAGCAGGTGCAGCTGGCCGGCCAGGCCTATGCGGCCGAGATGACGCTGAAGGGCACCGACGCCGCCCTCGACTGGGATGTGAAGGGCCGCCTGCCGCAGGCCAATGTCGCAGGCCGCGGCCGCTTCAGCCGCAATGACGCCGGCATGCGCCTGGACATCGCCGCCTTCGATGCCAGCCAGGGCGAGATGGGCATCCGCCTGGCCGCACCCGGCAGCATTCTGCTTCCCACCTCGGGCGCCATCGAGATCCCGGGGCTTCGCCTCGCCGCCCGCCCGGCCGGCAACTTCACCGTCAGCGGCCGCTGGGGCCCGGAGCGGGCCGATATCCGGGTCGCCCTGGCCGCGCTGCCCGCCTCGCTGGTCAACATGTTCGCGCCCGAGCCGCGGCTGCAGGGCAGCGTGGTCGGCGAGGCCCGCATCACCGGCCCGGTCTCCGCCCCCGAGGTCACCGCCACCCTCAACGGCACCGGGCTGCGCGCCGAGGCGCCGTGGTCGCAGGGCTGGCCGGCCGCCAGCCTGAAGGTCGATGTCGAGCGCAACGGCGCCGGCGCCATCCGCGCCACCGCCGCCCTGCGCATGGGCAATCTCATCACCCTCGACGCCACCGCGGCGCTGCCGCAGGGGCCGGGCGCCGAGGCGCCGCTCAACGCCTCGGTGAAGGGCAACCTGAACGTCCAGCCGCTGGTGGCGCCGAGCCTCGGCGGCGGCGCCATGCGCGTCGCCGGCCGCGTCGCCATCGATGCGGGCGCCTCCGGCACCCTGGCCGCGCCGGTGCTGACGGGCGCCGCGACGCTGTCGGGCGGCGAGGTCCGCAACCCGCTCTTCGGCCTGCGGCTGACCAATATCGGCGGCCGCCTGCGCATGGAGGGCGACCGCGTCCTGGTCGACAACATCGTGGCGCGGGCCGGCACCGGCCGCATCACCGTCAACGGCTTCGCCCAGCCGCTGGCCGCCGGCATCCCGCTCGACATCGCCATCACCGCCCGCGACGCGACGCCGGTGCAGAGCGAGCTGGTCACCGCGCTGATGGATGCCGACCTGCGCTTCACCGGGCCGCTGCAGGTGAGCCCGGCCCTGGGTGGCACCGTCCGGCTGAAGCGTGTCGCGCTGAACATCCCCTCGGCCCTGCCCGGCGGCGGCGTCGCCACGCTGGGCGAGGTGCGCGAGCGCGGCGCCAATGCGCCCCCGCCGCCGCCGCCGGCGACCCCCGCGCCCCCGCTCGCGCTGCCTGTCACCGTCGAGGCGCCGCACTCCATCCTCGTCCGCCGCCGCGGCCCGGCTGCCTAGCTCGCCGGCACCCTGCGCGTCGGCGGCCCCCCCGCCGATCCGCAGCCCCCCGGCGGCCTCCCCCCCCCCCGCCCCCCCCTCCCCCTGCC
>NZ_MLCO01000285.1 GCF_001982615.1 Teichococcus deserti
GCGGCGGGGCATGCCGGGGCGGCCGGTCAGCACCCAGGCGGAGATCAGGCAGGGTCCCAAGGCATGGATCCAGATCAGCGGGATGAAGGCATTGTCGCGGGCGGCCAGGTTGCCGATCGACAGGCCGATGGCCAGCAGGGTGACGACCAGCGCGACGCCGATGGCGCCCGGGCGCCAGTCGCCATGCCGGCGGAAGCCGCTGGAGAGCGCGGTCGCCAGCCCGACCATGGCGAAGGCCAGGGCGGTGAAGGGCGAGGCCAGGCGCTGGTGGCCCTCGGCGCGGAACTTGCGGATGTCGCGCTCGGGCAGGTTCTCGGCCGGGTCCGGCTGCAGCAGCTCGCCCACGAAGCGCTCGCGCGAATCGCGGTTGCGGGCGCCGTCCACCTGGCTGCGCGAGGAGCTGGCCAGGTCGACGCTGTTCTCGGCGAAGGTCAGCACCGAGAGGCGGGCCGGGCGGTTCTCATGCGCCGGGTCCATCTGCTGGCGCACGCCGTTCAGCAGGATGACGCGCGGCCCGTTCGGCGTCGCCACCAGCCGGCCCTCCTCGGCCATGATGGTGACCGGCGCGCCGGCCTCGCGGGTGTCGTGCACCAGGATGCCGCGCAGCGTGCCATCGGCCTCCCGCCGGCGGGCATAGACCGTCAGCTCGTCGCCCAGGCTGGAGAAGACGCCTTCCTGCACCAGGATGGCGGCCATCTCGTTGCGGATCTCGAACTGCCAGGCGCGGAAGGCGGCATGGCTGACCGGCACCAGCCAGAGCTGCAGGAACAGGCAGGTCGCGGTCGCCAGCGTCGCCAGCAGCAGCGCCGGGCGGGACAGCTGCCAGTCGGACAGGCCGGCGGCGCGCATCACCACCAGCTCGCGGTCGCCGTTCAGCCGGATATAGCTGAACAGGATCACCACGAAGGTGGTGATCGGCAGGATGACGGCGAAGAAGCTCGGCAGCAGCAGCCCGGTCAGCTCGACGAAGACGGCGAGCGACAGGCCCCGGTCCAGCACCAGCTCGATGAAGCGCAGGCTCTGCGTCAGCCAGACCAGGGCGGCCAGGCCCACGGTCACGGCCAGCAGGCCGATGCCCAGCTGGCGGAACAGGTAGCGGTCGAGACGGGTCATCGGGATGCGAAACACCTCTGGGTCGGCAGGCCGCAGGCGGGGGCAGGCAGCGGTGATGTAGGCCGGGCGGGCGGGGCCGCCAAGCATGCGGCGGGTTTCACGAAGAAACCCCGCTTGCAGTGATCCAGCGGATCACTGCCCTAACAGAAAAGCTTCGATCCAGCGGATCACTGCCCTAACAGAAAAGCTGCGATCCAGCGGATCACTGCCCCAACAGAAAAGCTTCCAGGACGGGGGCGGGGACGATGCGGGTGCGCTCGCCGGGCGGGCCCTCCTGGCGGTGGCTGACCAGCCCGACCAGGCAGCCGCCGGCGGCATCCAGCACCGCGCCGCCGGATTCGCCGGCCTCGAGCCGCAGCGTCATCTCGGCATAGCCGCCGTGCAGCGGATTGTCCTCGCGCATCAGCCCGCTGATCTCGGCAACCTGCTCGCGATAGGGGGTCAGCACCAGCACCCGCTCGCCGGGGCGCGGCCCCTGGGCGCAGAGCGGCAGGCCGGCGGCGTTGCGCGGCGGCGTGTCGAGCTGCAGCAGCGCCAGGTCACGGCCGCCGACATAATAGGTTCCCAGGCCGAAGCGCAGGTCGGCCCGGCCCAGCCGGATCAGCCGCGCCAGCTGGTCGCGGCCCTGGAAGTTCAGCTGCGCCGGCTTGCCCAGGCTGGTGTCGAGGCCGGGGCAGCGCCGCAGCATGCCCTGGCTGCCGTCCAGCAGATGCGCGGCGGTCAGGAAGCGGCCCTGGCCAAGATGGATGGCGGCGCCGGTGGCGAAGCAGGCGGGGCCGATCTCGCTGCGCAGCCCGGCCAGCACGGCGGCCGCCTGCGGCCGCGCCGCGCGGGCGGCGACCGTTTCGACGCCTGTCGCGCCTGCATTGCGGTCGGCCGGCGGGGCCGAGCCGGCGCAGCCGGCGAGCAGCGGCAGCAGGAGCAGGGCAGCCGGCCGCAGGAAGGAGAGCACGGCCATGGCGGCAGGATAGCCCCGGCCGGCCCTCCCTGACAGGGGGGCTACCCGCGCGGCGCGGCGGCGCGGGACAGGCGGTCGTTGATGGCGGCGCCCAGCCCCTGCATCGGCACCGGCTGCACGGCGATCCCCGTCAGGCCCAGCCGCTGGCCCAGCGCGTCCAGCTCCCGCAGCCCGGCGAAGAGGCGGGCGGCCGCCTGCACCACGTCGCCCGATTCGCTGAGCTGCCAGGTGGCGCCGGCGCCGGGCAGGGCCGGGCCGAAGGCGAGCAGCGCCTCGCAGGGCGCGACCGCGGTCGCGTCCAGCCGGACAGGCAGGGCCGGGGCGTAATGCGAGGTCAGCATCCCCGGCGCCGGCCGGGCCTCGTCCTCCGCGGCCGCCGGGGCGGCGCGGCCGATCGGGCCCAGGATCCTTTCCAGCTCGGCCTCGGGGATGCCGCCGGGCCGCAGCAGCAGCGGCACTGGCCCGGTCAGGTCGAGCACGGTGCTCTCCAGCCCGACCGCGCAGGGGCCGCCATCCAGCACGGCGTCGATGCGGCCCGTGAGCCCGTCCAGCACATGGTCCGCCGTGGTCGGCGACACGCCCCCCGAGCGGTTGGCCGAGGGGGCGGCGACCGGCTGCCCGGCGGCGCGCAGCAGCGCCTGGGCCAGCGGATGCGCCGGCACCCGCAGCGCCAGGCTGGGCAGCCCGGCCGAGGCCAGCAGCGCGATGCGGCTGTCGGCGGCGCGCGGCAGGACGAGGGTCAGCGGCCCGGGCCAGAAGGCCTCGGCGAGCGCCCGGGCGCGGTCGTCGTCCACCGCCTCGGCAAAGGCCGAATCGGCATTGGGGAAGTGGCTGATCAGCGGGTTGAAGCTGGGGCGGCCCTTGGCGGCGAAGATGCCGGCCACCGCCGCGGCGTCGCGCGAGGCGCCGCCGAGGCCATAGACCGTCTCGGTCGGGAAGGCGACCAGCCGGCCGGCGCGCAGCAGCTCGGCGGCGCGGCTGACCTGGTCGGCGGCAAGGCGCTCGGTCACCGCGGGATCACTCCGCCCCGTGGCAGACGAAGGGCAGGTTCTCCCAGCCGGGCTTGCCGTAGCCCAGCGGCGACCCGTCGAAGCCGGTGACCCGGCCGCCGGCGGCGACCAGCACGGCTTCCGGCGCCGCGGTGTCCCATTCCATCGTCCGGCCGAAGCGCGGATAGAGGTCCGCGACCCCCTCGGCCAGGCGGCAGAACTTGGTGGCGGAGCCGATCTGGACGATGCGCTGCACCTTCCGCCCGGCCAGGAATTCGGGCAGGCGCGGATCGTCGGCATAGTGGCGGCTGGCCATCACGGTCAGGCCTTCCTCGGGCACCCGCCGCGCCTGGATGCGGCGATGGCCGGAAGCATCCTGCTTCCAGGCGCCCTGGCCCACGATGCCGGTGAAGAGCTCGCCATAGGCCGGCAGGGCGACGGCGCCGAGCCGCGGCCGGCCCTCGACGATCAGGCCGATGTTGACGGTGAATTCCCGCCGGCCGGCGGCGAATTCGCGGGTGCCGTCCAGCGGGTCGACCAGCCAGTAGCGTGGCGCGGCCGCCAGCTCGGCGCCGTCGGAGACCGCCTCCTCGCCCACCACCGGGATCCCGGGGGCGGCCTGGTGCAGGCCTTCGGTGATGATCGCCTCGGCCAGGCGGTCGGCGGCGGTGACCGGGCTGAGATCCTCCTTGCGCTCCACGGCGAAGCCGGCATCGCGGATGGTGAGGATGGCGGCGGCGGCGCTCTGGGCCAGCCGCGCCGCAAGGGCAAGGAGTTCGGCGTCGTTCATCTTTCTGTCCATAGCACGAAGCGGCGCGCCTGGCGGGAGGGGCTTGCCGCGCCCCTGGCGTGACCGGCGCGCGGTGCTATCGTCCTCGGCCCAGCCGCCGACGGAGCCCGCCGCATGACCGATTTCCTCTTCGTCTCCCCCTCCCTCCCGCGGGCGGGCGCGCTGGTGCTGCCGCTGGCCGAGGGGTTTTCGCTGGCCGGCATCGCCCAGGACGCCGATGCGGCCTGCGGCGGCGCCATCGCCCGCGGCCTGGCGGCGGCCAGTTTCAAGGGCAAGAAGGGGCAGAGCTGCACGCTGTGGTCGCCGGGCGCGCATCTGTCGAAGGTGGTCGCGGTCGGCCTCGGCGCCACCGCTGACGCCCGCAGCCTGGAGGCCGCCGGCGGCAACGCCCTGCCGCTGATCGCCGGCGAGCCCGAGGCCTTCGTCGCCAGCGATGGGCTGGCCCCGGCGCTGGTCGCTGCCTTCGCTTCCGGCGCCCGGCTGCGCAGCTACCGCTTCGACCGCTACCGCACCAAGGAGACGGCTGAGGACAAGCCGAAGCTGGTCCGCCTGTCGCTGGCCAGCAGCGATGTGGAGGCCGCCCGCGCCGCCTGGAAGCCGCTGGACGCCATCGCCGACGGCGTCTTCCTAACGCGCGACCTGGTCAGCGAGCCGCCCAACGTCCTGTTCCCGGAGGAGATGGCGGAGCGCTGCAAGGGGCTGGAGAAGCTCGGCGTCTCCGTCGAGATCCTCGGCCAGGCGGAGATGGAGACGCTCGGTTTCGGCGCGCTGCTCGGCGTCTCCCAGGGCAGCGCCCGGGCGCCGCGCATGGTGGTGATGCAGTGGAAGGGCGCCCCCGCCGGCTCGACCGCCGCCCCCGTCGCCTTCATCGGCAAGGGCGTGACGTTTGATACCGGCGGCATCTCGATCAAGCCGGCCGGCGGCATGGAGGACATGAAGTTCGACATGGCCGGCGCCGGCGCGGTGATCGGGCTGATGGCGGCCCTCGCCGGCCGCAAGGCGAAGGTGGACGCGGTCGGCCTGGTGGGCCTGGTCGAGAACATGCCGTCGGGCACCGCCCAGCGCCCCGGCGACGTGGTGAAGTCCTATTCCGGCCAGACCATCGAGATCATCAACACCGATGCCGAGGGCCGGCTGGTCCTGGCCGACGTGCTCTGGTACGCCCGCCAGCGCTTCAAGCCGCGCTTCATGATCGACCTGGCGACGCTGACCGGCGCCATCATCGTGGCGCTCGGCCACGAGCATGCCGGCATGTTCGCCAATGACGACACGCTGGCGCAGCAGCTCTCGGCCGCCGGGGCCGCGACCGGCGAGGCGGTCTGGCGCATGCCGCTGGGCGAGGCCTATGACAAGCAGATCAAGTCCGACATCGCCGACATGAAGAATGTCGGCGGCGGAAGGCAGGGCGGCTCGATCACCGCGGCGCAGTTCATCCAGCGCTTCGTCGACACCAGCGAGGGCGCGGTGCCCTGGGCGCATCTGGACATCGCCGGCACCGCCTGGGCCACCAAGGACAGCGCGGTGACGCCGAAGGGGGCCACCGCCTATGGCGTGCGGCTGCTCGACCGGCTGGTCGCCGAGCATTACGAGGGCTGAGCCGCCGCCCGCCGGAGCGCCGGCCATGGGACTGATCCGCCCGCGCCCGGCGCCGGGCCCGCGGGCGCTGGCCCGGCCGCGGCTGCGCGCCTTCCCCGAGGCGCCGGCGCATGCCGGGCCGGCGCTGGCCGGGGGCGTGGTCGAGCTGCCCGGCCGCGACTGGCCGGCGCTGGGCCGCGCCGCCTGGGCGCTGCTGCCGGGGTCGGCCGGCCGGGTGCTGCTCGACGCCCGCATGCTCTCGGCCGCAGAGGCCGCCGAGCTGTCGCTCTGCCTCGCCCTTGCCGGGCCGGCCGGGGCGGTGGTCGATCTCTGGCATCCGGCGGCCGCCGCGCTGCGCCCGCGGCTGGCCGAGGCCGTCGCGCTGCGCCGCGGCGTCGCCCTGGCGCGCAGCCTGGCGGCGATGGACGCCGCCGTTCCGCGCGACATCGCCCGCCGGCTGCGCGGGCTGCAGCGCCAGGGCATCGCCGTGCAGCGGCTGAAGCGGCGGCGGCTGCGCGCGGCGGGCTTCGGCGGGCTGCTGGCGGCCTCGGGCGCCGCGGCGCCGCGGCTGGTGGTGATGCGCTGGGCCGGGCGGATCGCCGCGCCCCCGCTGGTCTTCGCCGGCCTCGGCGTGACCGGCGCGGGGTCCGCCGGGATGGCCGGGGCCGCGGCCTGCGCCGGCGCGCTGCTGTCGCTGGCCCTGCGCGACAGCCCGGCGCCGGCGGCGGCGGTGCTGGCGCTCTGCGCGCCGGGCGGCGATCTTCCGGACCAGCCGGTGGCGCTGCTGGGCGGCGGCACGCTCGCCCCGGCGGCAGCGCGCCTGCCCGGCCAGCTGGCCCTGGCCGAGGCCATGACCTATGCCGCGCTGGCCTTCCGCCCCGGCGCCCTGGTCGGGCTGGGCCGGCTAACCGAGGGCGCCGGCGCCGCGCTGGGCGGACCTTCGGGAGGAGCAGGCGCCGCGCTGTTCGGCAGCGACCCGCCGCTGGAGGCCGCGCTGGCCGCCGCCGGCGCCGCCACCGGCGAGCCGCTCTGGCCGCTGCCGCCGCTGGCCGGCGACACGCCAGCGGCCCCCGGCCCCGGCGAGGCCGGCCGCGCCGCCGGCTTCCTGGGCAGCGTGCTGGGCGGGCAGCCCTGGACGCTGCTGGACCTGGCCTCGGAGGGCGGGGCGCTGGACAGCGGGGCGGCGGGCCGTCACATCACCGGCGGCTTCGGCGTGCGGCTGCTGGACCGGCTGGCGCGGCAGCGCTTCGAGGACCCGCACCGGCTTTGAGGGGGCATGGCGGATGAGCGAGATCGGCTTCTACCACCTGACCCGGACGCCGATGGAAGCCGCCCTGCCGAAGCTGCTGGGCCGGGTGCTGGCGACCGGCGGCCGCGCCGTGGTGCGGCTGAGCGACGCCGCCCGGCTGGCCAGCCTGGACGCCTCGCTCTGGCTCTGCCCCGATCCCGACTGGCTGCCGCATGGGACCGCCGAGCCGGCGATGCAGCCGATCTTCCTGACCCTCGAGGACGCGGCGCCGAACGGGGCGCGGTTCCTGTTCCTGGTCGACGGGGCGGACAGCGAGAGGCTGGGGGACTATGACCGCGTCTTCGACCTGTTCGACGGCCAGGACGACCAGGCGGTGCAGGCCGCCCGCGCCCGCTGGACCGCCGCCAAATCGGCCGGCCACACGCTGACCTACTGGCAGCAGGGCGCGCGCGGCTGGGAGAAGAAGGCCTGAAGGCCGCGGCGCGGCGCATCCCCGCTTGACGAGGCCGGGCGCGCCGCGACAGTCTCGCGCGCCATGCCCGGGACCTGGATCCTTTGCGACCGACGTCGACGCCACTGCATCGCAGCGGCGGCGTCCCGGGCTGCGCGTCGATCGGCGTCTTTCCGCGTGGTGGCGGCCTCCCTCTAGGCC
>NZ_MLCO01000286.1 GCF_001982615.1 Teichococcus deserti
CTGCTATACGGCCCCCCGAACGCCGCCGGCCCCCGTCCCGGCGGCCAGAGGGATTCCTGGATCATGGCGCGTCGCCGGCAGCTCTTCGAAGGTAAGGCCAAGGTCCTGTTCGAAGGCCCCGAGCCCGGCACCCTGGTCCAGTATTTCAAGGATGACGCCACCGCCGGCAACGGCACCAAGAAGGGCATCATCACCGGCAAGGGCGTGCTGAACAACCGCATCAGCGAATACCTGATGACGCGCCTGGCCGAGATCGGCGTGCCGACCCATTTCATCCGCCGCCTGAACATGCGCGAGCAGCTGATCCGCGAGGTCGAGATCATCCCGCTCGAGGTCGTGGTGCGCAACGTCGCCGCCGGCAGCCTGGCCGCGCGCCTCGGGCTGCAGGAAGGCACCCGCCTGCCGCGCTCGATCGTCGAATACTACTACAAGAACGACGCGCTGCAGGACCCGATGGTCTCCGAGGAGCATATCACCTGCTTCGGCTGGGCCTCGACCCAGGACCTGGACGACATGGTCGCCCTCACGCTGCGCATCAACGACTTCCTGTGCGGGCTGTTCCTCGGCGTCGGCATCGTGCTGGTCGACTTCAAGCTGGAATTCGGCCGCCTCTACGAGAACGACGAGATGCGCATCGTGCTGGCCGACGAGATCAGCCCGGACAATTGCCGCCTCTGGGACGTCAAGACCGGCGAGAAGATGGACAAGGACCGCTTCCGCCGCGACCTCGGCAAGGTCGAGGAAGGCTACCAGGAAGTCGCCCGCCGCCTCGGCATCCTGCCCGAGGCCGGGGTGCGCGACATGAAGGGCCCGGAGATCATGCAGTGACCGCCGCCGCCACCACCACCGCCCATCGCGCCAGCCCGGAGCAGAAAATGAAGGCCATCGTCACCGTCATGCCCAAGGCCGGCGTGCTCGACCCCCAGGGCAAGGCCATCGAGCACGCGCTCGGCACCCTCGGCTTCGGCGGCGTGGGCGAGGTCCGCACCGGCAAGATCATCGAGCTGGAGCTGGCCGAGACCGACCCCGCCGCCGCCCGCGCGGCCGCCGAGGCCATGGCCAAGAAGCTGCTGGCCAACACGGTCATCGAGAGCTTCCGCATCGAGCTGGCCTGACGCGGCCAAGGCGAGGAGGGCCCCCCGCGCGTGATCAAGGCCTCGCTGCTGATCATGCTACTGCTGACCGTCATGGTCGGCATGGGGCTGCGCTGGCGCCAGGCGCGGATGGAAGCGTCCCGCCAGGCCGCCGCCCCCGCCCCGCGCGGCCGCCGCGCCGCGGCGCGCCCGGGCTTCCTGGCCCGCGGCAAGGCGGGGATCGATCTGTGGATCACCGCCGCCGCCATCGCCTCGCTGGTCACCATCCTGCTGATGGGCGGGCTGCACTGGATCAAGGTCTGGCTGCAGTGACGCCCCCTGCCCCCGCCCC
>NZ_MLCO01000287.1 GCF_001982615.1 Teichococcus deserti
AGGTCACAGGTTCAAATCCTGTCCCCGCATCCAAGATCAAATCATTCCGCTGAACCCCGCCCGGCCCCCAAGCCAGGCGGGGTTTCTTCGTTTGCGCAACAGTCCACTCCGCTCGCTCGACCTCGACCTCTGACCGGCGCATGCTGGCGGCCTTGCAGGAGAGCCGCATGACCATCGATGCCCTCGCCGCGCTCTGGACCGGCCAGGGCCTCGATCCCGCGGCGCTGTCGCGCCTTGTCATGACGGGCGAGGATCCGGCGCTGCCGTCCTCCTTCGCCATCGGCAGCCTGGCGGCGTCCAGCATCGGCGCCGTGGCGCTCGCCGCCGCCGAGATCCACCGCGCCCGCGGCGGCCCGGCCCAGGACATCGCCATCGACCGCCACGATGCCGCCATCGAATTCCGCTCGGAACGCTATCTGCGGCTGGGCGACGGCCCGGCCTCGGAGCTCTGGGACGCCATCGCCGGCCTCTATCGCTGCGGCGAGGGCTGGGTGCGGCTGCACACCAATTTTCCGCATCACCGCGACGGCATCCTGCGGCTGCTGGACGTGCCGCATGACAAGGCGGCGGTGGCCGCTGCCCTGGCCAGGCGCGACCCCCTGCAGTTCGAGCAGGAGGCTGCCGAAGCCGGGCTGGTCGTCGCGGCGCTGCGCGACACCGCCAGCTGGGATGCCTCGCCCGCAGGGCAGGCGCTGGCCGCCGAGCCGCTGGTCGCCGTCACCCGCATCGGCGACGCGCCGCCAAGGCCGCTGCCGCTCGGGCCCCGCCCGCTTTCCGGCCTGCGCGCGTTGGAGCTGACCCGGATCATCGCCGGCCCCGTCGCCGGCCGGCTGCTGACCGCGCATGGCGCCGAGGTGCTGCATCTCTCCGCCCCGCATCTGCCGCAGGTGCAGCCGCTGGTGGTCGACAGCGGCCGCGGCAAGCGCAGCGCCTCGCTCGACCTGCGCGAGCCCGGCGACCTCGACCGCTTCCACGATCTCGCCGCCGGCGCCGATATTGTTCTCCAGTCTTACCGGCCGGGCACGCTGGAACGGCGCGGACTCGGCGCCGGGGACATGGCCCGGCGCCATCCCGGCATCATCCATGCCTCGCTCTCGGCCTATGGCTTCGAGGGGCCCTGGGCACCACGGCGCGGCTTCGACAGCCTGGTGCAGACCGCAACCGGCATCAACCTGGCCGAGGCCGCCGCCGCGGGCAGCGACACGCCGCGCCCGCTGCCGGCCCAGGCGCTCGACCATGCCGGCGGCAGTCTCCTGGCCTTCGGCATCCTGGTGGCGGCGCTGCGGCGGATGACCGAGGGCGGTTCCTGGCGGGTGCGCGTCTCGCTGGCCCGCACCGGCCTCTGGCTGCGCAGCCTGCCGCGCCTGCCGGACGGCTTCGACCGGCCCGACCCCGGCTATGACGACGTGCAGGACCGGATGGAGGATGTCGACAGCCCCTATGGCCGCCTGCGGCTGACCCGGCATGCGGCGCGGCTCGCGGCGACGCCGGCCCATTGGGCGACGCCGCCGGTGCCGCTGGGCAGCCATCCGGCGGCCTGGAGCTAGTCCCCCCGCCGCGCCGCCTCGATCAGCGCAGTGCGCAGCGGCGGCGGCAGCCGGTCGAGCTCCGCCTGCATCTGCCGCAGCGCCCGGCGCAGGCCATGCAGCTGGTCCAGCAGGCCGAGCGCCACGTCCACGCCGGCCTCGTTGACGCCGAGCTCCTCGGTCAGCGCCTGGATCAGTGCGATGCGCGCCAGCTCGGCCTCGTCCGGCGCCGTGTCGCGGCCGATCCAGCCTTCGGCGACCCAGGCCTCCAGCCGCGCCTCGCCCAGCCCGGCCTGGAGAAAGATCGTGCGACGCGGCATCACCCCCTCCCTTTCCGCGGGTCGTAGCCCCGCCCGGCCCAGCCGCGCAGGAAGTCTTCCAACGCCGCGTCCGGCTGCTCCGGCAGCACCAGCGCCAGCGTGGCATAGAGGTCGCCGCGGCTGCCATCGGCGCGCGGCACGCCGCGGCCGCGCACCCGCAGACGGCTGCCGGCATTGCTGCCCGGCGGCACGCTCAGCATCACCGCGCCCGCCGGGGTCGGCACCTCGACCTTGCCGCCCAGCACCGCCTCGGGGATCGAGACCGGCAGGTCCAGCAGGATGTCGTCGCCCTCCCGGGTGAAGCGCGGATGCGGGGCCACCGACAGGGTGACCAGCAGGTCGCCCGGCGGGCCGCCTCCCCAGCCCGGCGCGCCCTTGCCGCGCAGCCGCAGCACCTGGCCATCGGCCGAGCCCGGCGGCACCACCACATCGACCGCACCGTCCGGCAGGCCGAGCCGGCGCGTCGTGCCGTTCACCGCCTCCAGGAAGTCGATCCGCAGCTCGCCGGCCAGGTCATGGCCCTTCACCCGCATGCCGGCGCGGCGGCCGCCGCGGCTAAAGAATTCCGACAGCACGTCGTCATCATCGGCGAAATCGGCGAAGCCCGAGTCGGAGGCGTAGCTGTCGCGCGCACTGCCGGCATGGTCGCGCCAGCGCCGCTGGGTCGGGCGCTCCTGGCCGCTGGCATCGATCTCGCCGCGGTCGAAGCGCGCCCGCTTCTCGGCATCCGACAGCAGGTCATGCGCCGCCGAGATCTGCTTGAAGCGTTCCTCCGCCGTCTTGTCGCCGGGGTTCAGGTCGGGGTGCAGCTTGCGCGCCAGCTTGCGATAGGCGCGCTTGATGTCGTCCGCCGAGGCGTCGCGCCCGACGCCGAGCCGGGCATAGGGATCGTCGCTCATGCCGCCGCCTGTCCTCCCGCCTTCTGGCGCGCCCAGGCGGCGATCTGCCCGGCGGCCAGCGCCCCGGCCTGGCGCGCCACCTCCCGCCCGCCGCGGAACAGCAGCAGGGCGGGGATGCCGGTGATGTTGAGCGACTGGGCCAGCGCCGGGGCTTCCTCGGTCGAGACCTTGGCCAGGCGGAACTGCGGCTCCAGGCTGCGCGCGGCCGCCTCGAACTGTGGCGCCATGGCGCGGCAGGGGCCGCACCAGCTGGCCCAGAAATCCACCAGCAGCGGCACGCCGTCATGCGCCAGGTGGCGGCGGAAGCCGGCCTCGTCCAGCGCCAGGGGGCGGCCTTCGAAGACCGGCGCGTGGCAGGCGCCGCAGCGCGGTCCGGCGGCGAGGCGGGTTTCCGCCAGCCGGTTGATCGCCGAGCAATGCGGGCAGACCAGGGTGATCGGGGCGGCATCCATGCCAGGGGCTCCCTATCGCAAGCGCGACTGCTTAGATCGGCAGCCAGCATGGCGCCGGAAAGGGGTGTCTTGCCAGGGGGGCGGCATGGCGGGCATGCATTGCCTTGCGGGCCGTGCTTCATGATAATGCAAATCATTCTCGATTGAGCCTGCCGCGGGAGATGCCGATGCCGACCGAAACCCCCTCCGCCGCGGCCGATGCGGTGCTGGACAGCCTGACCGCCCGCCGCTCGATCGGCCTGCTGCAATCGCCGGCGCCCGAGGGCGGGGACCTGGAAAAAATCCTGCAGACCGCCATGTCGGCGCCGGACCACGGCAAGCTGCGGCCCTGGCGCTATGTGCTGATCCGCGGCGCGGCGCGGATGGCCTTCCTGCAGGTCATCACCGAGGCGATGCGCGCGCGCGACCCCGAGGTGACCGAGGCGATGCTGGAGAAGCAGCGCGCCCGCATCCACCGCACGCCGCTGATCATCGCAGTCGGCGCCGCCATCCAGGCCGGGCACAAGATCCCCGAGGTCGAGCAGGTCCTGACCGTCGGCGCCGGCGCCATGAACCTGCTGAACGCCTTCCATGCCAGCGGCTATGGCGCGGTCTGGCTGAGCGGCGCCAATGTCTATGACCCGGCGGTGTCGGCCGCGCTCGGCTTCGAGGCGTCCGAGCGCCTGCTGGGCTTCTTGTATGTCGGCACGCCGGTCGAGCCGGTTTCTCCGGCGCCGCCGCGCCCCGACGTCCAGAAGTTCACGCGGGACTGGCGCCCGGCCTGAGTCCCGCTCACCCCACCGGCCGGCTCATGATGACGCTGCGGTAGTTGGTGTGCGACCACTGCGCCGTCTCGACGGCGCGGTAGCCGCGGCTTGCATACCAGGCGACCAGGTGGGCCGCCGGCTCGGCGGTGTCGAGGGCGATCTCCGCCGCGCCCTCCGCCGCCGCCCGCGCCTCGGCCCAGCGCATCAGCCGGGCGCCCAGGCCGCGCGACTGCAGCCCGGGCTCGACGGCCAGCTGCGCCAGGCTGGCGACCCCGGCGCCGTCCAGCCAGGGGCTGCCGCCGGTGCGCGCCGCCGGGCGGTAGAGGATGCTGCCCACCAGCCGGTCCCCGTCATAGGCCAGCAGGCACTCGCCCTCCGCCACGCGGCGGGCGGTGACCTCGGGCGGCTGGTGCGTCGCCATGAAGCGCAGATCCATCGCCGCCAGCCTGGCATAGGCGCGGTGCAGCAGGGCGGTCAGCGGGGCGATCTCCGCCGCATCCGAGAATGGCCGCAGCAGCAGCCCGTCCAGCATCGTCATCGTCATCCACAGCCTTCTTCACGACCGACAGGCTGACGCGCCGCGCATCCCGACAGAAGAAAATCTTTCTTATGCGGCGCATCGGAATAAGCTGCGCTGATGCGCGCCCCCACCCTCCGCCAGCTCCGCACCTTCCTGTCGGTCATCGAGCAGGGCAGCGTCACCGAGGCGGCCCGCGTCCTGGGCCTGACCCAGCCGGCGGCCAGCCAGCAGCTGAGAGAATTGGAGCGCATCACCGGCACCCGCCTGCTGGAGCGCGCCGGCGGCCAGGTGCTGCCCACCCCGGCCGGCCAGGCGCTGCTGGAGCCCGCCCGCCGCGCCCAGGCCGCCGCTGAGGACGCGCTGGCCGCCACCGCGCCGCACCGGTCCGGCGAGACCGCCCTGGTGCGCATCGGCACCGGCGCCACCGCCTGCATCTTCTTCCTGCCCGCCGTGCTGGCGGCGGCACGCAAGGCGATGCCGGGGCTGCAGGTGACGGTGGCCATCGGCAACACCGCCGCGCTCGCCCCGCGGCTGCTGGCTGGAGAGCTCGATCTCGGCCTGCTGACCCTGCCGGCCGGGCCCGCCCGCGGCCTGTCCGTCACCCCGCTGCTCGAGGATCCTTTCATCGCGCTGCTGCCGGAGGCGATGGCCGGCACGAAGAAAAGCATCACCCCAGAGGCGCTGGCCGCCCTGCCGCTGATCCTGTTCGAGGCCGGCAGCCACACGCGCGCCATCGGCGATGCCTGGTTCCGCGCCGCCGGGCTGCAGCCGGCGCCGGCCATGGCGCTGGGCAGCGTCGAGGCGATCAAGCCGCTGGTCGGCGCTGGCCTCGGCGCCGCGCTGCTGCCCGGCATGGCGCTGCGCCCGCCGCCGCCTGGCACCCGCGCCCTGGCCCTGAAGCCGGCGCTGTCGCGGCAGATCGGCACCGTGCTGCGGCGGGAGAAGGTGATCGACCGCGGGCTGCGGCTGGTGCTGCAGGCGCTGGAGAAGGCCGCCCGGTAGGCTTGGCCGTTGCGATGCCGTATGAAGCCTTCGTCATCGCCCGGACAGGATCGCCCATGCTCCGCCTGCCTCTCGCTGCTGCCTTCGGCCTGCTGCTCGCCGGCTGCGCCACTCCTGCGCCGCCGCCGGCGGCCCGGGCGCCGCAGCCGGAATGCGTCTTCACCGACGCGGCGCTGGTGCCGCTGCAGGGGGCGAGCGGCCTAGCGGTGGCCGGCGCCATCAACGGGGAGACGCTGCGCTTCGACGTCAACACCGGGCTCGGCATCACCGCGCTGCTGCCGGGCGTCGCCAACCGGCTGGGCCTGCCGGCCGATCCGCGGCGGCAATCCAGCTTCGGCGACAGCGGCGGCGTGCCGCAGCGCAACCTGCTGGCCCGCAGCGTCACCGCCGCTGGCCAGGAATGGAGCGACCGCAGCCTGGCCGTGCGCAATTTCCGCAGCGAGGGCGATGCGCCCTTCGACGTCATGCTGGCCTCCGACCTGCTGCGCGAGACCGAGCTGGAATTCGACCTGCCCGGCCGCCGCCTCGGGCTGCACCGCCGGCAGGACTGCCAGGGCGGCGGCCCGGGCTGGACGCCGGCCGCCAGCCTGCCGGTGGTGCTGGCCGAGCACAATGTGCCGGTGCTGACCCTGCGGGTGAACGGCCAGCCGGCGCGCGCCGCGCTGCAGAGCGGCAACAACCGCACCATGCTGACCCGCCGCGCCGCCGAGCGGCTAGGCCTGCTGCGGGATGCGGTGCGCGGCAGCACGACGCGGGCCTCCGGCACCGCCTCCGAGACGGCGCGCGGCCAGGAATACATCATCCGCGAGCTCGCTCTCGGCGAGGTCGTGCTGCGCGACTTCCCCATCGTGGTGCTGCGCGATTCCGTCGGCTCGGAGGAGATGGTCCTCGGCTATGACTGGATGCGCGACCGGCGGGTCTGGCTGTCCTATGCCTCGCGCCGGCTGTTCATCGCGGCGCCCTGAGGCCGCTCGCGCAGGACTTGCAAAAAGGCGTCGCGGGCGGGGCTGGCGCGGTCCGGCATCCAGGCGACGCCCAGCATGGCCTCGGGCCGGGCAGGGGCGGCGGGTTCGGCCAGCGGGCGATAGACCACGCCGGGGCGGCGCAGCTGCGCCGTCCAGTCCGGCACCAGCGCGACGCCCAGGCCGGCCGCCACCAGGTTGACGATGGTCTGCTTCTCCGCCGCCTCCTGGCCCCCCTGCGGCAGCGCCAGCCCGGCGGCGGCGAAGGCATGCGCGACCAGGGCAAAGCTGTGCGGCCGGCTGCGCTGGGGCGGCAGGATCAGCGGCTCGGCGGCCAGCGCCGGCAGCGGGATGCGGCGGCGGTTGGCCAGGCGGTGCCCGCGCGGCAGGGCGGCCAGCAGCACCTCCTGGCGGATCGGCAGGAACTCCAGGCCGGCACTGGGCTGTGGCGGGCGGATGAAGATCAGCTCCAGCCGGCCGGCCGCCAGCATCGGCAGCAGCCGCGCCGATTTCTCCTCCCAGAGCCGGGTCTCGACCTGCGGATGCGCCTGGTGGAAGGCGTAGAGCAGCGGCGGCAGCAGGCCGGAGGCGGCGCTGTCGATGGCGCCGATGCGCAGGGGCTGGGTCTCGGCCCGGGCGGCGGCGCGGACGCGGGCGGCGGCCTCGGCCGCGCGGTCCAGCAGGGCGCGGGCATCGGGCAGCAGGGCCGCGCCGGCCGCGGTCAGCGCCACCTGCCGGGTCGAGCGGCGGAACAGCGGCGCGCCGAGCTCTTCTTCCAAGAGGCGCACGTGGCGGCCGAGCGCCGAGGGCAGCATGTGCAGCCGGGCGGCGGCGCGGCCGAAATGCAGCTCCTCGGCGACGGCGAGGAAGCAGCCGAGCTGGCGCAGCTCCATGGCGCGGACCCCCTGACGCAGCAGCATTATAGCGTTTTCTTGTATAATTCTATGCCTGCATCCAGGCGGCCGGGGCGGGTCTAGGCTGGTCGAAACAGCCAAGGACGCCAGGCTTCATGCGCAAGCACGCGATCGCCGCCATTCCCGCCGACGGCATCGGCCCCGAGGTCATTGCCGCTGGCCTGCAGGCGCTGGAAGCGCTGGCCCGCCGCAGCGGCGAGTTCGAGCTCAAGGTCGAGGTGTTTCCCTGGGGCTCCGACTACTACAAGGAGCACGGCGTGCTGATGCCGGAGGACGGGCTGGCGCGGCTGAAGGCTTTCGACGCCATCTATTTCGGCGCGGTCGGCGCGCCGGACGTGCCGGACCATGTGACGCTGTGGGGCCTGCGGCTGCCGATCTGCCAGGGCTTCGACCAGTATGCCAATGTCCGCCCGACCCGCATCCTGCCGGGCGTCACGCCCCCCTTGCGCGACTGCGGGCCGGGCGACCTGGACTGGGTGATCGTGCGCGAGAACTCCGAGGGTGAATATGCCGGCCATGGCGGCCGCGCGCATCGCGGCCTGCCGGAGGAGGTGGCGACCGAGACCGCCATCTTCACCCGCGTCGGCGTCACCCGGATCATGCGCTATGCCTTCCGCCTGGCGCAGTCGCGGCCGCGCAAGCTGCTGACGGTGGTGACCAAGTCGAACGCCCAGCGCTTCGGCATGGTGATGTGGGACGAGATCGCGGCCGAGGTGTCGAAGGACTTCCCCGACGTCACCTGGGACAAGATGCTGGTCGACGCCATGACCATGCGCATGGTCCTCAAGCCGCAGAGCATCGACACCGTCGTCGCCACCAACCTGCATGCCGATATTCTCTCGGACCTGGCGGCGGCGCTGGCGGGCAGCCTGGGTGTCGCGCCGACGGGGAACATCGACCCGGAGCGGCGCTTCCCCTCGATGTTCGAGCCGATCCATGGCTCGGCCTTCGACATCACGGGCAAGGGCATCGCCAACCCGATCGCCACCTTCTGGAGCGGCGCGCAGATGCTGGAGCATCTGGGCGAGGCCGAGGCGGCGAAGCGGCTGATGCGGGCGGTGGAAAAGGTCTCGGGCAGCGGGCTGGTGACGCCGGACCTGGGCGGCACGGCCACCACCCAGCAGGTGACGGACGCGGTCTGCGAGGCGATCCGCGCCGAGAATCTGTGACGGGCGCGGCGCGGGGTTTTCTGGCCCCGCGCCGTGCCGGCTGTGCTTTGCTGAGGAAATGAGGCGAGCCGGAAAACCGGCCGTCGACCAAGGAGGGTTCGTTCATGCCTGTCAGCCGTCGCGGCCTGGTGGCCGCCGCGCTCGCTTCCGGCGTCGCTCTGCCTGCGCTCGCCCAAACGGGCGATTTCCCCAACCGATCCATCACCATCACGGTGCCCTTCGCCGCCGGCGGCCCGACCGACGTGATCAGCCGGCTGGTGGCCGAGGGCATGTCACGCGACCTGGGCCAGCCGGTGGTGGTGGAGAACGTCACCGGCGCCGGCGGCACCATCGCCGCGGCGCGCGTCGCCCAGGCGCGGCCGGATGGCTACACGCTGCTGATGCACCATATCGGGCTGGCCAGCACCGCCACCCTGTACCGCAAGCTGCCCTTCAGCGTGCTGGAGAGCTTCGCGCCCCTCGGCCTGGCCTCCGACGCGGCGATGACGCTGGTGGCGCGGCCGGATTTCCCGGCGACCGACCTGGCGGGCTTCATGCGCGCGATCCGCGAGCAGGGCGACAAGCTGAACCTGGCGCATGCCGGCCTGGGGGGCGCCAACCAGCTGTGCGGAATGCTGCTGCAGCATGCGGCGGGGAAGGCGGTGACGACGGTGGTGTTCCGCGGCAGCGCGCCGGCGATCACCGACCTGATGGGCGGGCGGATCGACATCTTCTGCGACCAGGCCACCAACACCGCCAACTTCATCCGCGAGAACCGGATCAAGTCCTATGCGGTGACCAGCACCGGCCGCGTCTCCGGCCTGGAACTGCCGACGACGGCCGAGGCGGGCGAGCCGAGCATCGCGATGAGCACCTGGCATGGGCTTTATGCGCCGGCCGGGACGCCGGAGCCGGTGCAGCAGCGCTTGTCGGCCGCGTTGCGCGCCGCCTTGGGCGAGGCGCGGTTGAAGCAGCGCTTTGCCGATCTGCTGACCGAGCCGGCCTCGGCCGAGCGTGCCCGCCCTGAGTTCCACCGGAAGTTCCTGGCGGAGGAGGTGGCCCGCTGGCGCCCGATCATCGAGGCGGCGGGCCTGTATGCTGACTGATTGATGTGGGGGTCCGGGGGCATTCAATGCCCCCGGTTCTTCTCTTCCTTGAACCAGACGCCAGAGGCGATGCTGCCCGCCACCAAGGCGCCATAGACGACCAGCCCGGCCGCCAGCGCGACGAAGACCCAGTCCAGCGACCCGGTGATGGCGAAAGCCGCCCAGCCGCCGAGCACGGCGATGGCGAGCCGCAGCATGCCGGCGGCCAGCGGCCAGAACAGCTTCCCGGCGCCTTGCGAGGCGAAGTAGAGCGACAGGCCCAGGCCGAAGAAGCCATAGGCCGGGCCGACATGCTGCAGATATGTGGTGCCGGCCGCCAGCATGCGCGGGTCGCTGCCGAACAGGCCGAGCCAGGCCTCGGGGAAGAAGGCGGCGGCCAGGCCGAGGCTTTCCGTCACCACGAAGGCCAGGGCGCCGCCGGTCAGCGCGATGCGCAGTGCCCGGGCGCGCTGGCCGGCGCCGACATTGGTGCCGACCATGGCGACCAGCGGCGCGCCCAGGCCGAAGACCAGCGGCACCAGCAGGTATTCCAGCCGCGACCCGGTGCCGTAGCCGGCCACCGCATCCGCCCCGCCGGCGCGGGCGACCAGCGCCGTGGTCATGGCGACGGTCAGCGTGGTCTGCAGCGTGCTGAGGGAGGCGACCAGCCCGACCTTCAGGATATCGGCGAACAGCGGCCAGCGCAGCGGCGCCAGGCGGAAGCGCGCCAGGCTGCGGCCCGACAGCACCGCCCAGGCCAGCACCAGGGCGGTCAGGCCCGAGCCCGCCACCACCGCCCAGCCGGCGCCGGCGACGCCCAGCGCCGGGACGGGGCCCCAGCCGAAGATCAGCACCGGCGACAGCGGGATCAGCAACACGACGCCGGCGATGATGGCCACCGCTGGCAGCAGCATGTTGCCGCCGCCGCGCAGCACGCTGGCGAGCGCGCTGCCCAGCCAGACCAGGATGGAGAAGGCGAAGACCACGTCGGAATAGCGCATCGCCAGCTCGAGCGCGGCGCCGTCGCCGCCGAGCATCCGGTAGATGGCCTCGCCCTTGGTCAGGAACAGCGCGCTGGCGGCCAGGCCGAGCAGCCCGTTGATGACGAGGGCATGCAGCACCAGCGCATCGGCCTGGTCCTGGTGCCCCGCGCCCAGGGCGCGGGCGATCGCGGAGGAAATCCCGCCGCCCAGCGCGCCGTTGGACAGCATCTGCATCATCATGAAGCCGGGGAAGACCAGCGCCATGCCGGCCAGGGCGTCGCTGCCCAGATGGGCGACCCACCAGGTCTCGATCAGCCCGACCGAGGCCTGGGCCAGCATGACCAGGGTGCTGGGCCAAGCCAGGCGCAGCAGGGTCGGCAGGATCGGGCCGTGCAGCAGCAGCCGGGTGCGCGGGTTCATCGCCGGCGTGGCGGCAGGCGCGGGGATCGCCGTGGCGGCGGGGGTGAGAGCGTTCACGGTCTCAGTCCAGAAGCTCGATTGCGATGGCCGTGGCCTCGCCGCCGCCGATGCACAGCGCAGCCACGCCGCGCTTCAGCCCGTGGCGCTGCAGCGCGTGCAGCAGGGTGACGATCAGCCGCGCCCCGGTCGCGCCGATCGGATGGCCGAGCGCGCAGGCGCCGCCATGGATGTTCACCCGCTCGGGTGGCAGGCCGAGCGCGCCGATCGCCGCCATGGCGACCACGGCAAAGGCCTCGTTGATCTCGAAGAGGTCGACATCGTCGACCGTCCAGCCGGTGCGCCGCAGCAGCTTCCCGATGGCCGGGGCCGGGGCGGTGGTGAACCAGTCGGGCGCCTGGGCATGCGTCGCATGGCCGCGGAGGGCGGCGAGCACCGGCAGGCCGGCGGCCTCCGCCACCGAGCGGCGGGCCAGCAGCAGCGCCGCGGCGCCGTCGGCATTGGCGCTGCTGGCGGCAGCCGTGATGGTGCCGTCGGGCGCGAAGGCGGGCTTCAGGGTCGGGATGCGCTCGGGCTTCAGGCGCGGCGGGATCTCGTCGGCCGCGACATCGCCGACCGGCACCGTCTCGGCGGCGAAGGCCCCTTCGGCCAGGGCGGCCTGGGCGCGGCGCAGCGTCTCCATCGCATAGGCGTCCTGCGCCGCGCGGTCGAAGCCGTCGCGGCTGGCCAGCGCCTCGCCGAAGCTGCCCATGGAGCGGCCGGCGGCATAGGCATCCTCCAGCCCGTCCAGCAGCATGTGGTCGAGCAGCCGGGCATGGCCGGCGCGATAGCCGCCGCGCGCCCGGTCGAGCAGGTAGGGGGCGTTGGACATGCTCTCCATGCCGCCCGCCACCACCAGCCGGGCCGAGCCGGCCAGGATCGCGTCGTGCCCGAGCATCACCGCCTTCATGCCGGAGCCGCAGACCTTGTTCACCGTGGTGGCGCCGACCGCGTCGGGCAGCCCCGCTGCCCGGCCGGCCTGGCGCGCCGGCGCCTGGCCCTGGCCGGCCGGCAGCACGCAGCCCATCAGCAGCTCCTCCACCTGGTCCGGGGCGAGGGCGGCGCGCTGCAGCACCGCGCCGATCGCGGCTGCGCCCAGCTGCGGCGCCGGCACGCCGGCCAGCCCCCCCATGAAGCGGCCCAGCGGGGTGCGGGCGGCGGCGGCGATGACGACGGGATCCGGATCGGGTGGCATGGCAGGGCCTTTATTGATGGCGGACGTCATGATTATCGGTTCAGATGGCGCTCGTCATCAAAAAATCCCGCATGGCCGGCAGGGCGTGCTATGCGCCGGGCTTGAAGGAGTGAGGCCGATGAGGGTGTCGCGCGCGAAGGCGGCGGAGAACCGCGAGAAGATCCTGGAGGCCGCCGGCCGGCTGTTCCGCGAGCGCGGCCTGGCGGCGACCGGCGTCGACGCCCTGGCCGAGGCGGCGGGGCTGACGCATGGCAGCCTGTACAGCCAGTTCGGCTCGAAGGAGCGGCTGGCCGAGGCGGCGGTGGCGGCGATGATCGAGGCCCGCGCCGGCCGCACCCTGCCGCGGGACGGCGAGACGCCGCGCCAGGCGCTGCAGCGCTTCGCCGGGCGCTATCTGTCGGCCGCGCATCGCGACGCGCCGGGGAATGGTTGCGCCATCGCCGGGCTGGGCGGCGAGGTGCCGCGCCAGGGGGAGGGCTGTCCCTTCTACACATCTGACGCTGCCGACCAGCTTACGCGTGTCGCTCTACTTGGTCGCCGTTCCACTCCACCAAAACACCACCCCACACACTCCATCCCA
>NZ_MLCO01000288.1 GCF_001982615.1 Teichococcus deserti
CTGCCCGCCCCGCCGCCGCAGCCCCTCGACCTCGCCCCCGTCGGCAACGGCATCATCGCCGGCCTCTTCGACCGCCGCGGCCGCTGCACCTGGATGTGCTGGCCGCGCCTGGACGGCGACCCGGTCTTCTGCGCGCTGCTCGGCGGCGAGGAGCCGCAGGACGGCTTCATGGAATGCGAGATGATCGGCCTGAAGGAGAGCCGCCAGGCCTATCGCCGCAACACCGCCATCCTGGAGACCGAGCTGGAGGACGAGAAGGGCGCGCGGCTGCGCATCACCGACGTCGCCCCCCGCTTCCGCCGCTTCGGCCGCGCCTTCCGCCCGCCGATGCTGGTCCGCCGCATCGAGCCGCTGTCAGGCCAGCCGCTGATCCGGCTGCGCATCCGGCCGAAGGCGCATTGGGGCGCCGACAAGCCGGTGCGCCGCTCCGGCTCCAACCACCTGCGCTACTTCTCCGAGGATGCGGCGCTGCGCGTCACCACCGACGCGCCGCTGGCCTGCCTGGGCGAGGAGGCGCCCTTCCTGCTCGACCAGCCGATCACCCTGATCCTCGGTCCCGACGAGACGGTGCCGGAGGGGGCGGAGCAGATCGGCCAGGAATTCATCCGCGAGACCGAGGCCTATTGGCTGGACTGGACCCGCGGGCTGCATCTGCCCTTCGAATGGCAGGAGGCGGTGATCCGCGCTGCCATCACCTTGAAGCTCTGCACCTTCGAGGAGACGGGCGCGGTGGTGGCCGCGCTGACCACCTCGATCCCGGAGGCCGCCAACACCGAGCGCAACTGGGACTACCGCTACTGCTGGCTGCGCGACGCGCTGTTCACCGTGCAGGCGCTGAACCGGCTGGGCGCGACCCGGACGATGGAGGAATACATCCGCTACGTGACCAACGTGGTGGCGATCTCCCCGGGCGGCGAGCTCAAGCCCTGCTACCCGCTGGTGCCCTCGCTGGCCATGGAGGAGCGGATCGAGGAGCAGCTGCCCGGCTTCCTCGGCATGGGCCCGGTGCGCGTCGGCAACCAGGCGGCGGAGCAGGTGCAGAACGACGTCTATGGCTCGGTCATCATGGCCGCTGCCCAGATGTTCTTCGACCAGCGCCTGCCGCGCCCCGCCGGCGAGCCGCTGTTCCGCCTGCTGGAGACGCTGGGCGAGCAGGCCGAGGCCCGGGCGCTGACGCCGGATGCCGGCATCTGGGAATATCGCGGCCGCGAGCGCATCCACACCTTCTCCGCCGCCATGTGCTGGGCCGGCATGGCGCGGCTCTCCGGCATCGCCAGGCATCTCGGCCTGGCCGACCGCGCCGAGCGCTGGGCGAAATCGGCGCGCGAGCTGCATGCGGTGATCTGCGAGAAGGCCTATCGCCCGGAGCTCAATTCCTTCGTCGAAAGCTTCGAGAGCGACGGCATGGATGCCGCCCTTCTCCTGCTGCCGGAGATCGGCTTCCTGCCCGCCACCGATCCGCGCTTCCTCGGCACGCTGGACCGCGTCGGGCATCATCTGGTGCATGACGGTTTTCTCTACCGTTACGACATGGCTGACGATTTCGGGAAACCTGAAACTGCTTTCCTCGTTTGCTCGTTCTGGTACGTGGATGCGCTCGCCGCCGCCGGCCGGACGGAGGAGGCGCGCGCCATGTTCGGGAGGATCCTGTCATGCCGGAATCACCTGGGATTGCTGGCGGAAGACCTGGACCCGACGCGGAATCAGCTCTGGGGGAACTTTCCTCAGACCTATTCCCACGTTGGCCTGATTCTCTCGGCGATGCGTTTGAGCCGTTCGTGGGAGCACGGTCTGTGGGGCGGGTAGTCGTTGTCTCCAACCGCGTGGCGGTGCCGCGGCGAGGCGAGGCCGCCGCCGGCGGCCTGGCGGTGGCCCTGAAGGACGTGTTGAAAGCCAGCGGCGGACTCTGGTTCGGCTGGAGCGGCGAGTGCCGCAAGAATCCGGAGAAGGCGCCGAAGCAGGTCCGCGCCGCCGGCATCGACTACGCCACCATCGACCTCGACCCCGAGGACCAGAAGGGCTTCTACGCCGGCTATTCCAACAACACCCTCTGGCCGCTGTTCCATTTCCGCCTCGGGCTGATGGAATACGACCGCAAGGAGGCGGCCTCCTACCGCAAGGTCAACCGCGACTTCGCCGAGGCGCTGCTGCCCCTGCTGGGTCCGGACGACGTGGTCTGGATCCACGACTACCAGATGATCCCGATGGCGACCGAGCTGCGCGCGCTCGGCGCCAAGCAGCGCATCGGCTTCTTCCTGCACATCCCCTTCCCGCCCTGGGCGGTGCTCTCCGCCCTGCCCGATGCCGAGCGGCTGCTGCGCGACCTCCTCGCCTATGACCTGGTCGGCGTGCAGACCAAGCGTGACCTCGGCGGGCTGATCAACTGCTTCCAGGATGCGCTGGGCCTCGCCCCCGACGAGGACGGCGGCGTGCGCGGAGAGGTGGCCGGTCTTCAGCGCCGCACCCAGCTCTCCGCCCACGCCATCGGCATCGACACCCGGGGCTTTGCCACCCTTGCCCGCAAGGCCGCCTTCGGCCCCGAGACCCAGCGCCTGGCCGCCAGCATGGGCGACCGCTCGCTGATCGTCGGCGCCGAGCGGCTGGACTACACCAAGGGCCTGCCGCACCGGATGCGCGGCTTTGCGGCGCTGTTGAAGGACTTCCCCGAGCACCTGAACCGCGTCACCTACCTGCAGGTCGCCGCCCGCAGCCGCAATGAGGTCGCCAGCTATCGCAATCTCCGCCGCGAGCTCGATTCCCTGGCCGGGCGGATCAACGGCGACTATGCGGAATTCGACTGGACCCCGGTGCGCTACGTCGCCCGCGCCCTGGCCCGCGACACGCTGGCCGGCTTCTACCGCGCCGGCCGCGTCGGCCTGGTCACGCCGCTGCGCGACGGCATGAACCTGGTGGCCAAGGAATATGTCGCGGCCCAGGACCCGGAGGATCCCGGCGTGCTGGTGCTGTCCTCCTTCGCGGGGGCGGCGGAAAGCATGGACGGGGCGCTGCTGGTCAACCCGCTCGACGCCGAAGCCATGGGCGAGGCGCTGCACCAGGCGCTCTGCATGCCGCTGGACGAGCGCCGCGACCGCTGGGAAAGCATGATGCGCGGGCTCGAGGAACAGACCGCCACGCGCTGGGCGGAAAGCTTCCTCGCCGAGCTCGAGGAGCTCAAGCTGCCGCAGCAGGAAATGCTCTGGGCGGCACCGACCAGGAACTGAAGCAAGAAAGCGCCGGGGGAACTGGGTTCCCCCGGACCCCCACCTTCATTCGCGCAGGCGGTGGATGGCCTCCTCGAGGCCCAGAGGGTCAGCCGGGAACACGGCGTCAGCCTCCATCGCCACCAGCAGCATCTTCTTGTAGGCGTCGCGCGGGATCTCGATCGCGCCGAACTGCGCCAGATGACTGGTGATGAACTGGGTGTCCAGCAAGGTGAAGCCGCCCAGCTTCAGGCGGGCGATGAGGTGGACCAGCGCCACCTTCGACGCGTCACGGGCGCGGCTGAACATGCTCTCGCCGAAAAAGGCGCCGCCCAGCGACACGCCATAAAGGCCGCCGACCAGCTCGCCATCCAGCCAGGTCTCCACCGAATGGCCATGCCCCATCCGGTGCAGCGTGGTGAACAGCGCCTCGATCTCCGGATTGATCCAGCTGTCCTCGCGCCCCGGCGCCGGCGCCGCGCAGGCGGCGATGACACCGCTGAAATCCCGGTCGGCCGTCACCGTGTAGGGGCCCGAGGTCACCGTCCGCCGCAAGCGGCGCGACAGATGGAAACCCTCGAGCGGAAGAATGCCGCGCTGCTCCGGGTCCAGCCAGAACAGCCGGTCGCCGTCGCGCGATTCCGCCATCGGGAACAGCCCGGCGCGATAGGCGCGCAGCAGCAACTCGGGTGTGATGTCGACGGAGCGTCGTGACATGCCGGCGCGTTACGGCTGCGGCCGCGGCAGCCGCGCCAGGATGCGCTCGGCCAGCGCGGTGTAGTTCTCGTCGAAATGGTGGCCGCCGCGGGTCCGCACGATCTGCGCCGCGGTGCCCTCGAAGACCTTGCAGGCGGTCTCCGCCTCCTCGTCCGAGCCATAGGTGCACTGGATCAGCTCGACCGGCAGTCCGGGCACCTCGGGCGCCGTGGGCAGCGCGCTGGGCCGCGAGAAGCCGATGAAGTCGCCGACCTTGATCTCGAAGGCGGCCTCCCTGGCGAAGGCCAGCAGGCTGATCAGCACGACCCGCGCGCGGCTCTCGGCCTTCATCCGGTTCCAGGCGAAGGGCATCACGTCGGCGCCGAAGGAATAGCCGACCAGCGCCACCTTCGGCGTCTGCCACTTCTCGGCATAGAGCGCGATGATGCGGTCCAGCTCGGTCGCCACCTCCTGCGGCGAGCGGCGCTTCCAGAACCAGTTCAGGCAATCGAAGCCCAGCACCGGCACGCCGCGGTCGCGCATGATGCGGCCGATGCTGCGGTCCAGGTCGCGCCAGCCGCCATCGCCCGACAGCACGATGACGAAGGTGTCGCTGCGCTTCTGCCGCGGCGTCATCTCGATCAGCCAGCTCGAGGTGTCGCGCTGCGCCAGCGCCGGACTGGCCAGCGCGGGTGCCATCGCCAGGCCCAGCCCGGCGCCGAGAAGAGATCGGCGATTCATGCCCATGTCCCGAAGAAGGGAAAGCCGCGAGGGAAAAACAAGGCGCAGGCGGCGCCTTTCGCCATCACTTGCCGATCACGCCGCGCAGGCCCCCCGACTGCAGCGCCGCGACATCCGCCAGCACCACCCAGGGGTCCAGCCCGCCCGGGGTGCAGAGGTAGCGCGGCTCCCAGACCGGCTCGAACTTCTCCTTGAAGGCGCGCAGGCCCCGGAAGTTGTAGAAGCGCTCGCCGCGGCGGAAGACCAGCCCGCCCAGGCGGTACCAGACCGGCGCCAGGCGATGCGCGGCGAGGCCCGAGAGCGGCGCCATGCCCAGGTCGAAGAAGCCGTAGCCCTGCTCCTTGGCCAGCAGGATCAGCTTCAGGAACAGGAAGTCCATGGTGCCCGGCGGCATCGAGGGGCGGTGCCGCATCAGGTCGATCGACATCTCCGCCTTGACCTCGGGCGTCTCCATCAGCGTGGCGAAGGCGATGATCGCATTGTCCGGCCCGCGCACCACGCCAACCGGCCCGGCGGCGACATAGTTCGGCTCGAAGGCGCCCAGGGAAAAGGCCTTTTCCCGCGCCTTGTGCTGGTCCAGCCACTGGCGGGAGACCTCGGCCAGCTCGGTCATCAGCGCCGGCACCTCGGCGGCGGGGACCAAACTGAAAGAAAGCCCCTCGCGCTCGGCGCGGTTGAGGGCGCTGCGCAGCGGCTGGCGCGACTTGCCGGTCAGGCTGAAGCTGTCCAGCGGCACCCGCGCCGCCTCGCCCAGCTTCAGCGGCTGCAGCCCGGCATCGATGTAGAGCGGCAGGTTCTCGGGGCGCACCTGGTAGAAGGCGGCGCGCCCGCCCTGGGCGTCGGCCATCTCGACGAAGCGCCAGACCATGTCGACGCGCTGCGCCTTGGGCCCGACCGGCCCGCCCAGCGCCACCCAGGACCGGCCGCGCCGGCCATACATGATGAAGCTGTCGCCCTGCTCGGAGAACAGCAGGGGCTTGTCGCCCATATGCACCAGATGCGCCATGGCGCGTTCCTGGGTGCGGGCGATGGCGCCGGCCCGCGCCAGCTCCTCGGCCGTCGGCCGGTGCACCAGGCCGCGCGCCGGGCGCAGCAGCGTCCACAGCCCGGCGGCGAAAAGCAGCAGCACGGCGCCCAGCGTCGCGCGCATGCCGCGCGGCGCCGAGGCGTCGAACTCGAACTGCCACCACAGCTGGCGTGAATATTCGACGTCGCGATGCGCGAAGAACAGCAGCCAGGCGGCGGCCGCCACCACGCCGATCACCGCCGCCCACCAGCCCGGGGTGAAGCTCGGCGTCAGCATCCGCGCCCGGCGGTCGAAGCGGTCATGCGAGGTGATCAGGGCGACGGCCAGCAGCGCCAGCAGCCCGAGCTCCAGCGCGCCGCCGCCGCGCGCCAGCGACAGGCAGAAGCCGCCGATGGCCAGCACCAGCGCCAGCCACCAGGCGCCATCCAGCCGGTGCACCAGCCCGTGCGCCACCACGATCAGCGCCAGCCCGCCGACGCTGGCCAGCAGGTGGCTGGCCTCGAAGAGCGGCAGCGGCAAAGCGGGGCCGAGCAGCCCGCGCGGCTCGCCCAGTGGCGGGGTGACGCCGCCGAACAGCAGCGCGGCGCCGGCGGCGAAGGCCGTCGCGCCCAGGAAGCGCGGCATCAGCCGGGTCGCCGCCCGCACCGCCCGGGTGCCGCCTTCCAGCAGGTGGGCCCGGCGGCTGGCCTCGAAGCCGGCCAGCAGCAGCAGCGCCAGGCCGAGCGGCAGGGCGAAATAGATGAAGCGGTACAGGACGAGCGCGGTCGCCACCTGGTCCAGCGGCACGCCGGTGTCGCGGAAGGCCATCAGCACCACGGCCTCGAAGACGCCGATGCCGCCGGGCAGGTGGCTGGCGGCGCCGATGGCGATGGCCACCGAATAGAGCGCCATGAAGAAGGGCAGGTCGACCGCCCCCTCCGGCAGCAGCAGCCAGAGCACGGTGGCGGCGGCGCCGATATCGACCAGCGAGACCAGCCCCTGGAACAGGATCAGCCGGGCCGGCGGCACCCGCAGCGTGTGGCGGCCGAAGCGCAGCCCCCCCGGCTTCCTCCGGCCGATCACCGCGACGGCGCCGAGCCCGCCCAGGATCGCCAGGGCGATGCCGCGCAGCAGGTCGGGCGGCAGGCCGGACCAGTCGTCGACCGATTCGGCGGTGGCCAGCAGCCCGAGCGCGCCGACCGCGAAGAGGCCGAGGACGAAGCTCGCCGTGACGAAGACCAGCAGCCGGGTGATGCGCTCCGGCTTCAGCCCGGCGGCGGCATAGATGCGCCAGCGCACCGCGGCCCCGGTGAAGGCGCCGACGCCCACCGTGTTGCTCAGCGCGAAGCCGCAGAAGGCGGCCAGCATGGCGATCCGCTTCGGCACCGCCCCCGGCGCCACGTAGCGCGCGGCCGAGAGGTCGTAGCCGGTCATCGCCAGGAAGCTCAGCGCGGTGGCGCCGACCGCGGCGGCCAGGGTCCAGGGGCTTTCCTCGGTGACGCCGGCCATGACGGTGGCGTAGTCCAGCTCATGCGACAGGCCGTGCAGCGCGAGGAGCGCCAGCGCCGCCATCAGCACGCCGCCGCCCAGCAGCAGCCAGGGCTTCAGGATCGCCCAGCGCCGCGCCCGCCGGGCATCCGCGGCCGGCGGCGCCTCGCTCTGCAGCAGGCTGACCTCGGGGGGCGGGGGCGCGGAAGGCAGGCCGTTCATCAAGCATTCCCAAGAGGCAGGAGGCCGGCAGTGAGATGGGCTGGCGGGCCGAAGGCGGAAGGCCGCTGCACGGCAAACTTCAGGCTGACGCACAAGCTGCGGCCAGGGGATAGCGAAATGATGAAAAGATAGTGGCCCCGCTGCCACGATGCGTTCCGGGAAAGTGCCGCGCAGCGGGCTTCCCCAGCGCGCTCAACGCCTTGCGGCCCCGGCCTGCAAGGCGTGGACGGCCGCCCCGGCGCGCGGCCGGGGCAGTTCACGCCTGCGTTAGCGGCGGCCATCCCGCCGCCCGCGACGGTCAGCGCTGCAGGCCGACGAAGCGCTCCAGCCAGTGGATGGTGTAGTCGCCCGACTGGAACTGGGCGTCGTCCATGATGCGCTGGTGCAGTGGCAGGGTGGTGCGGATGCCGTCCACCACCATTTCGCCCAGCGCCCGGCGCATGCGGCTGATCGCCTCGGCCCGGGTCTTGCCGTGCACCACCAGCTTGGCGACCAGGCTGTCGTAATGCGGCGGCACCGAATAGCCCGAATAGAGCGCGCTATCGACCCGCACGCCGAGCCCGCCCGGCGCGTGGTAGGTGTTCACCCGCCCCGGCGACGGCGCGAAGCTGTCCGGGTCCTCGGCGGTGATGCGGCATTCGATGGCATGGCCATTGAAGGCAATATCGGCCTGGGTGTAGCCGAGCTTCTCGCCGGCGGCGACGCGCAGCTGCTCCTTCACCAGGTCGATGCCGCAGACCATCTCGGTCACCGGATGCTCGACCTGCAGGCGGGTGTTCATCTCGATGAAGCTGAACTGACCGTCCTGCCACAGGAATTCCAGCGTGCCGGCATTGCGGTAGCCCAGCCTGGACAGGCCCGAGGTCACCTGGGCGCCGATCGCGTCGCGCTCGGCAGGCGTCAGCGCGGGCGACCCGGCCTCCTCGACCAGCTTCTGGTGGCGGCGCTGCAGCGAGCAGTCGCGCTCGCCGAAATGCACCACGTTGCCATGCATGTCGGCCATCACCTGCAGCTCGATATGCCGCGGGCGGTCCAGGTACTTCTCCATGTAGACGGCGTCGTTGCCGAAGGCGGCCTTGGCCTCGGTGCGGGCGACGCGCCAGGCCTCCTCCAGCTCGTCGGCGGAGTGCGCGACCTTCATGCCGCGCCCGCCACCGCCGGCGGCGGCCTTGATCAGCACCGGGTACATGATGCGCTCGGCGACCTCGCGCGCCTCCTCGAGGCTGGCGAGCTCGCCGTCGGAGCCGGGGACCAGCGGCACGCCCAGCGACATCATCGCCTGCTTGGCGGCGATCTTGTCGCCCATCATGCGGATATGCTCGGCGGTCGGGCCGATGAAGGTGAAGCCATGCGCCTCCACCATCTCGGCGAAGCTGGCATTCTCCGACAGGAAGCCGTAGCCGGGATGGATCGCCTCCGCCCCGGTGATGGCCGCCGCCGAGAGGATGGCGGCGACGTTCAGGTAGCTGTCGCGCGCCGCCGGCGGGCCGATGCAGACGCTCTCATCGGCCAGGCGGACATGCATCGCCGTGGCGTCGGCCGTGGAATGCACGGCCACCGTCCTGATGCCCATCTCCTGGCAGGCGCGGTGGACGCGCAGCGCGATCTCGCCGCGGTTGGCGATCAGCACCTTCTTGAACATGCGGGGGGCCTTACTCGACCACCAGCAGGGGCTCGCCATATTCGACCGGCGAGCCGCTCTCGACCAGGATCCGGGTCACGGTGCCGGCCTTCGGCGCCTTGATCTGGTTGAAGGTCTTCATCGCCTCGATCAGCAGCAGCGTCTGCCCGGCGGCGACCTTGGCGCCCAGCGTGATGAAGGGCGCGGCACCCGGCTCGGGGGCCAGGTAGGCGACGCCGACCATCGGCGAGGTGACGGCGCCCGGCGTGCTGGCCGAGACCTCGGCGGCCGGCGCGGCGGCCGCGGCCGCGGGGGCCGCGGCGAGGGCGGCCGGCGCGGCGGCCACGGGCGCTGCGGCGACCACGGTCGGCGCCACGGTGACCGTGCGGGTGACGCGCAGGCGGGCCTCGCCGTCGGCCAGCTCGATCTCGGTCAGGTCGGTCTCGCGCAGGATCTGGGCCAGGGCCCGGACCGCGTCGGGGGTGAAGGAAATGCCGCTCATGGAACCTCTCTGATACCCCTGCCCGCCGTCAGTCCTGGTCCGCCTGGGCCAGGATGCCGGCGATGCCGCGCAGCGCCAGGGCGTAGCCATGCGGCCCCAGGCCGCAGATCACGCCCTGCGCCGCGCGCGACACATAGGACAGGTGCCGGAAGGACTCCCGGCGGTGGATGTTGCTGAGATGCACCTCGACCACCGGCAGGTCGGAGGCCAGCAGGGCATCCATCAGCGCGATCGAGGTGTGGCTGTAGCCAGCCGGATTGATGATGATGCCCGCCGCCATGTTGCGCGCCTCCTGCACCCAGGAGATCAGCTCGCCCTCGACATTGGTCTGGCGGAAGTCGATCGCCAGGTCGAGCGCGTCGGCGGTCTCGGCGCAGAGCGCCTCGATGTCGTCCAGCGTCTCGTGGCCGTAGATCTCCGGCTGGCGGGTGCCGAGCAGGTTCAGGTTGGGACCGTTCAGGACGAAGATCAGCGGCGGGTTCACGTGCGGGGAATTCCCGTGATGGATGACCGGGATGGAAAGAAGCCAGGGCGGACCTGGAACGGCGCGCCTAGCACGGGGCGTTTCCGCCCCGCAAGCATTCGCCTTTGGGCCGCTTCGGCCGCGCTGGCAAGGGCGCCGCCCGCGCCGCGCCCTGAAATCTGCGGAAGCCGCTGGATTTCCGAGCCAGCAGGCCGTCGGGGGCCGGCTGCAGCGCCCCTATCCGGCCCGCCCGCGCGGCAGCCCTCGGCTGGCATGCAGGAACTGGAAGTGCCGCTCGTATTGCGACAGCACGTCCTGGATCAGCTCCTCCCGCGTCAGGTCCAGCACGTCGTAATCCTGGCTGCCATCCTCCAGGAAGACCTCGGCGCGCCAGTAGTGCTCGCGCTGCTCCTGCTCGGGGCGGCTCTCGAAATAGGCGAAGCTCGGCATGGCGTAGCGGCGCAGGCGGATGCCGTAGCGGAACTCCTCCGGCGCGCCGGGCATGGTGACCAGGCGCAGCCGGTCCTCGCGCGCCTCCACCTCGGCCGAAAGGCCGCGGCCGCGCAGCGCCTCCGCCACCGCCTCCAGCGCCGGGGTGGCGGTGTTGGCGACGAAGCCGAGCCCGGCCTCGCGGCTGGGATGCGCCAGGATGCCCTGCAGCTGGCGCTGCCAGGAGCGGCCCTGGCGCGGCGGCAGGTTCTGCGCCAGCGCGTCCTGCCGCAGCCCCTCCCGCTGCAGGGCGCGCCACAGCCCGTAGGCCATCAGCAGCATCACCACGGCGAAGGGCAGCGCGCTGGCGATGGCCGCGGTCTGCAGCGCCTTCAGCCCCTCGCCCGAGGCCAGCAGCACGATGGCGATCAGCCCCGAGCCCACCGCCCAGAACACCCGCAGCCAGAGCGGCACGTCGTCGCGCCCGCCGGCGGTGATGGTGCTGACCACCAGCGCCGCGCTGTCGGCCGAGGTGACGAAGAACACCACCACCAGCAGCATGGCCAGCCAGGAGGAGACGGCCGAGAGCGGGAACTGCTCCAGGAAGACGAAGAGGGCCAGGGTGACGTCGCGGTCGACCACCTCGGAGACGGCGGTGGTGGCGCCGGAGAGGTGCAGCCACAGCGCGCTGTCGCCGAACACCGTCATCCAGGCGAAGGTGAAGCCGGCCGGCACCAGCAGCACGCCGAGGACGAATTCGCGGATGGTGCGGCCGCGCGAGATGCGGGCGATGAACATGCCGACGAAGGGCGACCAGGCAATCCACCAGCCCCAGTAGAACAGCGTCCACTCGCCCAGCCATTCCTTCGGGTCATAGGCGTACATGTTGAAGGTGCGCAGCGCGAACTGGTCGATATAGCCGCCGAGATTCTGCACGAAGCCGCGCAGCAGGAAGGTGGTGGGCCCGACCACGAAGACGAACAGCATCAGCGCCGTCGCCATCAGGATGTTGAGGTTGCTCAGCAGCTTGATGCCGCGCTCCAGCCCGGAGGCCACCGAGAGCGTGGCCAGCAGGGTGATGCCGGCGATCAGCAGCGCCTGGACCGTGAAGCCGATCGGCAGGCCCATCACATGCGACAGCCCGGCATTGACCTGCAGCGCGCCGAGGCCGAGCGAGGTGGCCACCCCGAACAGCGTGCCGAGCACCGCGAAGACATCCACCGCGTCGCCGATCGGGCCGCGGATGCGCTCGCCGATCAGCGGGTAGAGGGCGGAGCGCACGGTCAGCGGCAGGCCGTGGCGGAAGCTGAAATAGGCCAGGCTCAGGCCGACCACCGCATAGATCGCCCAGGCATGCAGCCCCCAGTGGAAATAGGTCAGCTGCAGCGCGGCGCGGGCGGCGGCCAGGCTGGCCGGGTCGCCCTCCGGCGGCAGCATGAAATGCGTCACCGGCTCGGCCACGCCGAAGAACACCAGGCCGATGCCCATGCCGGCGCTGAACAGCATGGCGAACCAGGCGAGATAGCTGAACTCCGGCTCGGAATGGTTCGGGCCCAGGCGGATGCGGCCGCTGTCGCCGAAGGCCAGCAGCACCGAGAACAGCAGGAAGACGGCGACGGCCAGCAGGTAGAACCAGCCCAGCTCGGCGGTGATCCAGGCCTGGGCGGCGCCGAAGGCGCGGCCGGCGGTCTGCGGCGCCAGCGCGCCGAAGGCAACGAAGGCCAGGGTCAGCAGCGCCGAGGCGGCGAAGACCCGCCGGTTGACCGGCGTCGCGGCGGCCGGCCCGGGCGGCGGCGCGGCGGGCGTCGCGGCGGCGGGGGATGCGG
>NZ_MLCO01000029.1 GCF_001982615.1 Teichococcus deserti
GGGCAGGGGGGTGGCGGTGGTGCTCATGGCGGGGCCTCTGGCGTCGTCCCCCTTCTGTGGCCGGGGCCGCGGCCCGGCGCAAGCGGGCGCGCAAGCGGGCGCGGATGACGGCGCCGATTGCGGTCCGCCCTTTCAATGCCGGCCCCCTTGCGCTAAACGCGCCGGCTTATGGAAGCGCCGGGACTGCGTTCGCGGGCGTGGTGGAACTGGCAGACACGCTGGATTTAGGTTCCAGTGGCGCAAGCCGTGGGGGTTCAAATCCCTCCGCCCGCACCACCGGCCCTCCGGCACGAGACTGATTCTTCAGGAGCATGGTGTGGCGATGCAGGTGACCGAGCTGGCAGCCGAGGGGCTGAAGCGGGGCTTTACCGTGGTGGTTCCGGCGGCGGACATCGCCGCGGCGCGCGATCAGCGTCTGGCGTCGCTGGCGAAGGAGATCCGGCTGCCGGGCTTCCGCCCCGGCAAGGTGCCGGCCGCGGTGGTCAAGCAGCGCTACGGCGCCTCGATCATGGGCGAGGTGCTCGAGGAGCAGGTGCAGTCCATCACCAAGACCGTGGTCGATGAGCGCGGCCTGCGCCCGGCCATGCAGCCGAAGATCGAGCTGGTGAAGTTCGAGGACGGCAGCGACCTCGAGTTCAAGATCGAGCTGGAGCAGCTGCCCGAGATCCCGCTGCCCGACTTCGCCGCGATCGAGCTGGAGAAGCCGGTCGCCAAGGTCGGCGACGACGAGGTGATGAAGGCGCTGGAGGGCATCGCCTCCCGCAACCGCGCCATGGAGGATGTCACCGAGGACCGCGCTGCGGCCCAGGGCGACGTGGTCGTCACCGACTTCATCGGCCGCGTCGTGGTGGATGGCGTGGTCGGCGAGGCCTTCCAGGGCGGCACCGGCACCGACATGCCGGTCGAGATCGGCGGCTCGGGCTTCATCCCCGGCTTCGCCGAGGGCCTCGAGGGCATCAAGGTCGGCGAGACCCGCCATGTCGACGTGACCTTCCCGGCCGAGTACGGCGCCGCCGAGCTGGCCGGCAAGCCGGCGCAGTTCGAGCTGACCGCGAAGAAGCTGCAGACCCCGGTCGCCGCCGCGGTGGACGAGGACTTCGCCAAGAAGCTCGGCCTGGAGAGCCTGGACGAGCTGAAGAAGCGGATCGCCGAGTCCCTGCAGGGCGAGTACGACCAGCTGTCGCGCCTGAACGTCAAGCGCAAGCTGCTCGACGCCCTGGCGGCGCAGGCGAGCTTCGAGGTTCCCCCCTCGATGGTCGACAGCGAGTTCGGCCAGATCTGGCAGCGCGTCGAGGCCGACCTGAAGGAAGGCAAGCTCGACGACGAGGACAAGGGCAAGGACGAGGAGACGCTGAAGGGCGACTACCGCGCCATTGCCGAGCGCCGCATCCGCCTGGGCCTGCTGCTGTCCGAGATCGGCCGCAGCAACAACATCCAGGTGACCAACGAGGAGCTGACCCGGGCCATGCGCACCGAGGCCAGCCGCTATCCGGGCCAGGAGCGCCAGGTCCTCGACTTCTTCCAGAAGAACCCGCAGGCGATCGACAATCTGCGCGCGCCGCTCTTCGAGGAGAAGGTGGTCGACTTCATGCTCGAGCTGGCCAAGGTCAGCGAGAAGGAAGTCCCGGCCGGCGAGCTCTCGGCCGAGCCCGCGGCCTGATCCTGCGCCCCGGGCCTTGGCCCGGGGAAGCCATCGCGGCGCGGCGGGTCAGGCCCCGCCCGCCGGCATGCCGCCGGAGCCGGCGCCACCCCATATCGGGGGCCGGGATCCGGGGTGACCGGGGTGACCAGGCCCCGGAATGGCGCGCCAGGCTTTGCCGGCGGCGCGCCGAGCGCCCGGCGCCGGGCAGGAAAGGCGGGTTTGCGGGGCTTCGGCGCCGCATTGTCGCGCCCCCCTCTTTCGCGCCGCCGCCGGCTGCCCCATGTTAATCCCGAAGCGTTAGGGTGACGGCGGCAGGCCGGCGCCGGAAGGCCGCCGGCAAAGGGCCCGCGGCGGATCCGGCCCCCCTGCCACCGCGAGAGGATGCACAATGCGGGACCGCGATCCGGTCGAACTGTACAACAACCTCGTCCCGATGGTCATCGAGCAGACCGCGCGGGGCGAGCGGGCCTTCGATATCTATTCGCGCCTGCTGAAGGAGCGGATCATCTTCCTGACGGGTCCGGTCTACGACCAGATGTCGTCGCTGATCTGCGCCCAGCTGCTGTTCCTGGAGAGCGAGAATCCGAACAAGGACATCGCCTTCTACATCAACAGCCCGGGCGGCGTGGTCTCGGCCGGCCTCGCGATGTACGACACGATGCAGTACATCCGCGCGCCCGTCAGCACGGTCTGCCTCGGCATGGCCGCCTCGATGGGCAGCCTGCTGCTGACCGCCGGCGAGAAGGGCAAGCGATTCGCCCTGCCGAACAGCCGGATCATGGTCCACCAGCCCTCCGGCGGTGCCCAGGGCCAGGCGACCGATATCGAGATCCAGGCGCGGGAGATCCTGTCGCTGCGCAAGCGGCTGAACCAGATCTACGTGAAGCATACCGGCCAGCCGATCGAGGAGATCGAGAAGAAGCTGGAGCGGGACAGCTACATGTCCGCCGAGGAGGCGCGGGACTTCGGGCTGATCGACCAGGTGGTCGAGGAGCGTCCGGCGACCCCCGCCGAGCTGGCCAAGGGGTGACGGCGGCGGAAGCCCTGGGCCGGGCGAGAAACCCGGCCCGGCTTCCCCGCCCGGCCCGCCTGGCGGGAGCGGGGCTGGCGCGGGCCGCCCTGTTTCCGTTCCACTTCCCCCCAGATGACAGGGGGGCTACAGTCCCGCAAGATCGCCCGGCCCTTCGCCGGGGGGTCCAGGAGCGCGCATGAGCAAGTCCGGCGACTCAAAGAACACCCTGTATTGCTCGTTCTGCGGCAAGTCGCAGCACGAGGTACGCAAACTCATCGCCGGCCCGACGGTCTTCATCTGCGACGAGTGCGTCGAGCTCTGCATGGATATCATCCGTGAGGAGCACAAGACGCACCTGGTGAAGTCCCGCGACGGGGTGCCGACCCCGCGCGAGATCTGCAAGGTGCTGGATGACTACGTGATCGGGCAGGAGCACGCCAAGAAGGTGCTCTCCGTCGCGGTGCACAACCATTACAAGCGCCTGGCCCATGGCGCGAAGACCGGCGAAGTCGAGATCGCCAAGTCGAACATCATGCTGGTGGGCCCCACCGGCTCGGGCAAGACGCTGCTGGCGCAGACCCTGGCGCGCATCCTCGATGTGCCCTTCACCATGGCCGACGCCACCACCCTGACCGAGGCCGGCTATGTCGGCGAGGATGTCGAGAACATCATCCTCAAGCTGCTGCAGGCGGCCGACTACAATGTCGAGCGGGCGCAGCGCGGCATCGTCTATATCGACGAGGTCGACAAGATCAGCCGCAAGTCCGACAACCCCTCCATCACCCGTGATGTGAGCGGCGAGGGCGTGCAGCAGGCCCTGCTGAAGATCATGGAAGGCACCGTCGCCTCCGTGCCGCCGCAGGGCGGGCGCAAGCACCCGCAGCAGGAATTCCTGCAGGTCGACACCTCCAATATCCTCTTCATCTGCGGCGGCGCTTTCGCCGGGCTGGAGAAGATCATCGCGGGTCGCGGCAAGGGTAGCGGCATCGGCTACGGCGCCGAGGTCCGCGGTCCGGACGAGCGCCGCACCGGCCAGATCCTGCGCGAGGTCGAGCCCGAGGACCTGCTGAAGTTCGGCCTGATCCCCGAGTTCATCGGCCGCCTGCCGGTCGTGGCGACGCTGGACGACCTGGACGAGAAGGCGCTGGTCGAGATCCTGACCAAGCCGAAGAACGCCCTGGTCAAGCAGTACCAGCGCCTGTTCGAGATGGAGGCCACCAAGCTGACCTTCACCGAGGACGCCATGCGCTCGGTCGCCGGCCGCGCCATCCAGCGCAAGACCGGCGCCCGCGGCCTGCGCTCGATCATGGAGGGCATCCTGCTCGGCACCATGTTCGACCTGCCGGGGCTCGAGGATGTCGAGGAGGTGGTGGTGAACAAGGAGGTGGCCGAAGGCCGCGCCGCCCCGTTGTTCATCTATGGTGAACGGGCGGCGGAGCAGTCTTCCGCATGAGCCGAACCCGGCAGCGGTGCCCGGGGGGCTGTCGGCTTCGGCCGCATGGCTTGCCCCGGCGCCCTGCCGGCCCCATTTCATGGGAATGACGCCCGTGGTTCGGGGCCGTGCCGATGACCGGGCGGACCTGCGCCGACTGTCCTGAGTGAGGTCCCCTATGGCGGAACAGAAACCCGAATTGACGAGCGGTGAGCTGCTGCCGGTGTTGCCGCTGCGCGACATCGTCGTCTTCCCGCATATGATCGTGCCGCTCTTCGTCGGCCGCGAGAAAAGCGTCCGCGCCCTCGAGGCGGTGATGCGCGACGACAAGCAGATCCTGCTGGTCGCCCAGCGCAACGCCGCGCAGGACGATCCCGGCTCCGCCGATCTCTATGACGTGGGCACTGTCTCCACCGTGCTGCAGCTGCTGAAGCTGCCCGACGGCACCGTCAAGGTGCTGGTCGAAGGCGGCAAGCGCGCCCGCGTGCTCGGCTTCAAGGAGACCGACCAGTATTTCGAGGCCTATACGGCCGCCCTCGACGAGGAGCAGCCCGAGGCGCCCGAGATCGAGGCGCTGGCCCGCACGGTCGTGTCCCAGTTCGAGCAGTATATCAAGCTCAACAAGAAGATCGCGCCCGAGGTGCTGGTCTCGATCAACCAGATCGAGGATTCGGCCAAGCTGGCCGACACCGTCGCCAGCCACCTCAACCTGAAGATCTCCGAGAAGCAGGAGCTGCTCGAGATCGCCTCCGTCGCGCAGCGGCTGGAGCGGGTCTTCGCCCATATGGAGAACGAGATCGGCGTTCTTCAGGTGGAGAAGCGCATCCGCAACCGCGTCAAGCGGCAGATGGAGAAGACCCAGCGCGAGTACTATCTGAACGAGCAGCTGAAGGCGATCCAGAAGGAGCTGGGCGAGGGCGAGGACGGCAAGGATGAATCCGCCGAGCTCGAGGCCAAGATCAAGGCCACCAAGCTGTCGCCCGAGGCGCGCGACAAGGCCATGGCGGAGCTGAAGAAGCTGCGCTCGATGTCGCCGATGAGCGCCGAGGCGACGGTGGTGCGCAACTACCTCGACTGGATCCTGTCGATCCCCTGGAAGAAGAAGTCGAAGGTCCGCAACGACCTGGCCAAGGCCGAGGCGGTGCTGGATGCCGACCACTACGGGCTGGAGAAGATCAAGGAGCGGATCCTCGAATACCTGGCGGTGCAGTCGCGCTCGCCGAAGATCCGCGGCCCGATCCTCTGCCTGGTCGGCCCGCCGGGCGTCGGCAAGACCTCGCTGGGCAAGTCCATCGCCAAGGCGACCAACCGCAACTTCGTCCGCATGTCGCTCGGCGGCGTGCGCGACGAGGCGGAGGTGCGCGGCCATCGCCGGACCTATATCGGCTCGATGCCGGGCAAGGTCATCCAGGGGATGAAGAAGGCCAAGACCTCCAACCCGCTGTTCCTGCTGGACGAGATCGACAAGCTCGGCGCCGACTGGCGCGGCGACCCGTCGAGCGCCCTGCTGGAGGTGCTGGATCCGGAGCAGAACTCGACCTTCGCCGACCACTATCTCGAGGTCGACTACGACCTGTCGGACGTGATGTTCGTCACGACCGCCAACTCCTTGCGTATGCCGCAGCCGCTGCTGGACCGCATGGAGATCATCCGCATCCCCGGCTACACCGAGGATGAGAAGGTGCAGATCTGCCGCCGCCACCTGGTGCCCAAGGTCACCGAGGCGAACGGGCTGAAGGAGGGCGAGTGGAGCGTCACCGACGACGCGCTGCTCGATCTGGTGCGCTACTACACGCGCGAGGCCGGCGTCCGGAACCTGGAGCGCGAGGTCGGCGGCCTGGCCCGCAAGGCGGTCAAGGAGATCGTCTCCAAGAAGGCCAAGAAGGTCGCGATCAACCGCAAGAACCTGGACAAGTATGCCGGGGTTAAGAAGTTCACCTATGGCGAGACCGAGTCCGAGGACATGGTGGGCGTCGTCACCGGCCTGGCCTGGACCGAGGTCGGCGGCGAGATCCTGACGATCGAATCCGTCATGGTCCCGGGCAAGGGCAAGGTGCAGACCACCGGCAAGCTCGGCGACGTGATGCAGGAAAGTGTCTCGGCGGCGCTGTCCTATGTCCGCTCGCGGGCGATCAGCTTCGGCATCAAGCCGACGACCTTCGACCGCCGCGACATCCATGTGCACGTCCCGGAAGGGGCGACGCCCAAGGATGGCCCCTCGGCCGGCATCGCCATGGCGACCTCGATCGTCTCGATCCTGACCGGCATCCCGGTGCGCAAGGATGTCGCCATGACCGGCGAGATCACCCTGCGCGGCCGGGTCCTGCCGATCGGGGGCCTGAAGGAAAAGCTGCTCGCCGCGCTGCGGGCCGGCATCAAGACGGTCTTCATCCCGAAGGACAACGAGAAGGACCTGGCCGAGATCCCCGACAACGTGAAGAAGGGGCTGAGCATCAACCCCGTGGCCCATGTCGACGAGGTGATCAACAAGGCCCTGGTCCGCGCGCCGGAGGCCATCGACTGGAGCGAGCCGGAGGAGGCCGCGCCGCAGGCCGCCGACGGCAAGGCCAGTTCCCCGGCCAGCCTGCCGCACTGACCTGGCGGGGGCCCGAGAGGCCTCGTCGGAACCGAAGGGCCAGGATCTTCCTGGCCCTTTTTTCATGGGCATCGCACAAGTTTTTATACGCGGTCCCCGAGCGAAGCCGTTGCGAAGCCGCACCAAGCGGTTGAGACTGAGGCCGTCAGCGGGATGCCCGGTCGGGCGCACCCTTCGTCGTCGCCCGGTGGGAGAATTCCGCCAGGCGGCCCGTTGCGGTACTCTCGGCCCAGGGAACCGCCCAAGGTGGACCCGCCAGAAGGCGGTGGCCGCCATCCAGAGACAGCTATCGAGACAGTCGGGGGACAGGACCACGTGAACAAGCAGGATCTCGTCGCGGTCGTCGCAGAGACCGGCGAGCTCTCCAAGGCCAAGGCCGGCGAGGTGCTCGATGCGGTGTTCGATGCCATCAGCGAGTCGTTGAAGAGCAAGCAGGAGGTGCGGCTGGTGGGCTTCGGCACCTTTTCCACCTCCCGCCGCAAGGCCGGCAAGGGCCGCAACCCGCGCACCGGGGAGGAGATCGAGATCGCCGCCTCCGCCACGGTGCGCTTCAAGGCCGGCAAGGCGCTGAAGGACGGCCTGACCTGAGCTCTGCCGCGCGGGCGCTCCAGCGCGCCCGCACCGGCCTCTGGAAGGGGCAGGTCTCGCGGCAGAAGGCCGCTGACCTGCCCGATGCGCGGCCCCGCTTTCCATGGGGCCGCTTTTCCCCTTAAACAGCCGCCACGCTGAGGGCGCTTAGCTCAGCGGTAGAGCGCCTCGTTTACACCGAGGATGCCGGCGGTTCGAATCCGTCAGCGCCCATTCTTCTGTCCGTTCGGATCATCAGGGGGGGGGGAGGCGGGACGCTTCGCCCGCGCCGGTCGCGCGACGATCCAGGTGAGGCGCGGCGCCACACCGGAAGAAGGCCGGCCGTCCTGTCATGCGCGGCGTGACAGCCTGGCCATCTTCCTCTCGTCCACCCGTTTCTCGCCGCCCGATGAGACGCCCCTGCGCCGCATCCCCAGCATTTCCAGGCCGGAACCCGGCGCCGTCACGGCCGCTTCGCCGGAAAGCCTCGGCTGGGCCATTTCTCTGTCATATCAATCGCCGAAAAGATGATTTTGGGTCGTTGACAGCAGGGGCGCTGGGCCGTAATTCCCCCTCCACGACGGAAGCGGGTGTAGCTCAGTTGGTTAGAGCGCCGGCCTGTCACGCCGGAGGTCGCGGGTTCGAGCCCCGTCACTCGCGCCAGTCGTACTACAAAAACGCCGCCCTGGATCTTCCAGGGCGGCGTTTTTGTCTTGGCGGCTATCCATCTTTCAATGTTCCGCAATGCCCTGCGGGCTATGGCGATCCGGGCGCTTGGGAGGTAATGTCCGCCCAGCGTTGCGCTGCGGCATGCCCCGCGGCGTGACTGGCCGTGTGCTCCCCTGTGCACGGCCCTGTTGGGCCCCGGGCCCGAGGACGGACGCACCATGACCCAGCCCCTGCTGGCGAACTATTTCCCGATCCTGGTCTTCCTGGCCATTGCCGGCGGCATCGCCATCGCGATGGTCGGCGGCAGCGTGCTGGCGGCCCGGCAGAAGCCCTATGCGGAGAAGGTCTCCGCCTATGAATGCGGCTTCGAGCCTTTCGACGACACCCGCCGCCGCTTCGATGTGCGATTCTACCTGGTCGCCATCCTGTTCATCATCTTCGACCTCGAGGTCGCCTTCCTATTCCCCTGGGCCGTCTCGCTCGGGCAGATCGGCTGGCTCGGCTTCCTGTCGATGATGGCGTTCCTTGGCGTGCTGACCGTCGGCTTCATCTATGAGTGGCGCAAAGGCGCCCTGGACTGGGAGTGATCGGCTCATGAGCGCGAGCAATCAGCTGGCCTGGAACCAGCAGGCCTTGCCGCCGGGGGCTGACCAGGACGCCGTGATCAAGGGCGTCTCCGGCGAGATCGAGGAGAAGGGCTTTGTCGTCGCCAACCTGGACAAGGTGGTGAACTGGGCCCGAACCGGCAGCCTCTGGCCGATGACCTTCGGCCTGGCCTGCTGCGCGGTGCCGATGATCCATGCCTATATGCCCCGCTACGACCTGGACCGCTTCGGCGTCATCCCGCGCGGCTCGCCGCGGCAGTCGGACGTGATGATCGTGGCCGGCACGCTGACCAACAAGATGGCGCCCGCCCTGCGCAAGGTCTACGACCAGATGGCCGAGCCGCGCTGGGTCATCTCGATGGGCAGCTGCGCCAATGGCGGCGGCTACTACCACTACAGCTACAGCGTGGTGCGCGGCTGCGACCGCGTCGTGCCGGTCGACGTCTATGTGCCCGGCTGCCCGCCGACGGCCGAGGCGCTGGTCTACGGCATCCTGCAGCTGCAGAAGAAGATCCGCCGGACGGGGAGCATCCTGCGTGGCTGAGAACGATACCGCCGTCGCGCCGGCCGAGCCCCCGCCGCCGCCGACGCCCGAGCAGGCGCTGCTGGCCGCCGTTCTCGCCTCCCTGCCCGGGGGCGTGGTGCTGGACAGCCAGATCGCCCGCGGCGCCGAGGTCGAGATCCGCATCCGCCGCGAGGCGCTGCACGCGACCATGCTGATGCTGCGCGACGATCCGCGCTTCGCCTTCGAGCTCTGCGTCGATGTCTGCGGCGTCGACTGGCCGACTCGTGCCGAGCGCTTCGACGTGGTCTACCACCTGCTGTCGATGGCGCTGAACCACCGCATCCGGGTGATCGTCGCCACCGATGCGGCGACGCCTGTGGCCAGCATCTGCGACATCTGGCCCTCCGCCACCTGGTTCGAGCGCGAGACCTGGGACATGTACGGCGTGGTCTTCGACGGCCAGCCGGACCTGCGCCGGATCCTGACGGATTACGGCTTCGAAGGTCATCCGCTGCGCAAGGACTTCCCGCTCACCGGCTTCGTCGAGGTCCGCTACGACCCCGAGCGCCAGGCCGTGGTCTATGAGCCGGTGAAGCTCACCCAGGAATTCCGCAATTTCGATTTCCTCTCGCCCTGGGAAGGCATGACGACGCTGCCCGGCGACGAGAAGGTGCATCTCAACCGGATCACCCGCGAATGAGCCTCAGCACCGACGACACCCCGGCCTCGGGCGGCACCCGCACCGTCGAGATCGACAGCCACACCATCAATTTCGGTCCGCAGCATCCGGCGGCGCATGGCGTGCTGCGCCTGATCCTGGAGATGCAGGGCGAGGTGGTGGAGCGTGCCGACCCGCATATCGGCCTGCTGCATCGCGGCACCGAGAAGCTGATCGAGCACAAGACCTACCTGCAGGCGCTGCCCTATTTCGACCGCCTCGACTACGTGGCGCCGATGGCGCAGGAGCATTGCTTCGCGCTGGCGACGGAGAAGCTGCTGGGCATCCAGGCGCCGCTGCGCGCCCAGTATATCCGCGTGCTCTTCGCCGAGATCAGCCGCGTGCTGAACCACATCCTGAACATCACCACCTATGCGCTGGATGTGGGCGCGACGACGCCGAGCCTCTGGGGCTTCGAGCAGCGCGAGGTGCTGCTGGAATTCTACGACGCGACCTCGGGCTCGCATTACCACGCCAACTACTTCCGCCCCGGCGGGGTGGCCAAGGACCTGCCGGCCGGGCTGACCGACCGGATCAGCGCCTGGGCCGAGCAGTTCCCGACCTTCGTCGACGACATCGAGCGGCTGCTGACCGGCAACCGCATCTTCAAGCAGCGCACCGTCGACATCGGCATCATGACCGCCGAGGAGGCGATGGCCTGGGGCTTCACCGGGCCGTGCATCCGCGCCTCGGGCTGCGCCTGGGACCTGCGCCGCAGCCAGCCCTACGAGATCTACGACCAGCTCGACTTCGAGATCCCGGTGGGCAGCCATGGCGACTGCTACGAGCGCTACCTGGTGCGCATCGCGGAGATGCGCGAGAGCCACAAGATCATCAAGCAGTGCCTGGCGCAGATGCCGAGCGGCCCGATCAAGGTGGCCGACAGCAAGATCGCGCCGCCGAAGCGGGCCGAGATGAAGCGCTCGATGGAAGCGCTGATCCACCACTTCAAGCTGTATTCCGAGGGCTACCACGTGCCCGAGGGGTCGACCTACACGGCCGTCGAGGCGCCGAAGGGCGAGTTCGGCGTCTATCTGGTCGCCGACGGCACCAACCGCCCCTATCGCTGCAAGATCCGCGCGCCCGGCTTCGCGCATCTGCAGGCGATGGAGAAACTGTCCAAGGGCCACATGCTGGCCGACGCCGTCTCCGTGATCGGCAGCCTGGACATCGTCTTCGGAGAGATCGACCGGTGAGCGCCCCGCATTCTCATTCTCACCCGGCCCATACGCACGAGGAGCCGGCGAGCTTCGCCTTCGACGCGGAGAGCGAGGCGCAGATCGCCAGGATCCTGGCGCGCTATCCCGAGGGCAAGCAGGCCAGCGGCGTCATCCCGCTGCTCTATGTTGCGCAGAAGCAGATGGGCCGCCTGACCGGCAGCGCCTGGACGCCGCGCATCGCCATGGACACCATCGCGGAGCGGCTCGGCATGGCGCCGATCCGCGTCTATGAGGTGGCCACCTTCTACTTCATGTTCAACACCAAGCCGATCGGCCGGTTCCACCTGCAGGTCTGCGGCACGACGCCCTGCTGGCTGCGCGGCTCGGACGAGGTGCTGCGCGCCTGCAAGGAGCATGGCCACCTCAAGGGCTATGGCGACACCAGCGAGGACGGGCTCTTCACCATGACCGAGGTGGAGTGCCTGGGCGGCTGCGTCAACGCGCCGATCCTGCAGGTGGATGACGACTACTACGAGGACATGGACTACGAGACCACGGTCACGCTGCTGGAGGCGCTGAAGCGCGGCGAGCGGCCTACCCCGGGCAGCATGAAGGGCCGCCAGGGCAGCGCACCGATCGGCGGGCCGGAGACGGTGCTCGACATCCCGATGGTTGATGCGGGGAAGGAGTGAGACCATGGCGCTGAGCGACAAGGACCGCATCTTCACCAACCTCTACGGCCTGCATCCGTGGAACCTGAAGGATGCGCGGCGGCGCGGCAGCTGGGACGGCACGGCGGGGATCATCGCCAAGGGCCGCGACTGGATCATCGAGGAGATGAAGCAGTCCGGCCTGCGCGGCCGCGGCGGCGCCGGCTTCCCGACCGGCATGAAGTGGTCCTTCATGCCGAAGTCCAATCCGGACGGGCGCCCCTCCTACCTGGTCGTCAACGGCGACGAGTCGGAGCCGGGCACCTGCAAGGACCGCGACATCATCCGCAACGATCCGCATCTGCTGATCGAGGGCTGCCTCTATGCCGGCGTCGGCATGGGCGCGCATGCAGGCTACATCTATGTCCGCGGCGAATACTACAACGAGATCCAGGTCCTGCAGGCCGCGATCGACGAGTGCTATGAGGCCGGCCTGCTCGGCAAGAACGCCGCCGGCTCGGGCTGGGACTTCGACCTCTACGTGCATCGCGGCGCCGGCGCCTATATCTGCGGCGAAGAGACCGCGCTGATCGAGAGCCTCGAGGGCAAGAAGGGGATGCCGCGGCTGAAGCCGCCTTTCCCGGCCGCCGTCGGCCTCTATGGCTGCCCGACCACCGTGAACAACGTCGAGACCATCGCCGTCGTTCCCGCCATCCTGAAGCGCGGCGCCAGCTGGTTCTCCAGCTTCGGCCGCCCGAAGAACGTCGGCACCAAGATCTTCTGCATCCAGGGCCATGTGAACAAGCCCTGCAACGTCGAAGCCGAGATGAGCATCCCGATGCGGGAGCTGATCGACCGCTATGCGGGCGGCGTGCGCGGCGGCTGGGACAACCTGCTGGCCGTCATCCCGGGCGGGTCCTCCACGCCCCTGCTGCCCAAGCATATCTGCGACGACGTGCTGATGGATTTCGACGCTTTGCGCGAGCACAAGTCGGGCCTGGGCACCGCCGGCGTGATCGTCATGGACAAGTCCACCGACATCATCAAGGCGATCGCCCGGCTGGCGCATTTCTACAAGCATGAGAGCTGCGGCCAGTGCACCCCCTGCCGCGAGGGCATGGGCTGGCAGAAGCGCCTGATGGACCGCATGGTCGAGGGCCGCGCCGAGCTCGCCGAGATCGACGTGCTCGAAAGCGTCACGCGGCAGATCGAAGGCCACACCATCTGCGCGCTGGCCGATGGCGGCGTCTGGCCGGTGCAGGGCCTGATCCGGCATTTCCGCCCGCTGATGGAAGAGCGCATCCGGGACTATCACGCCAGAAAGCACGGCGGCGCGATGCCGCTGGCGGCGGAGTAAGCGAGCATGGCCAAGGTCACAGTCGACGGGATCGAGATCGAGGTCCCGAACGGCGCCACCGTGCTGCAGGCCTGCGAGGCCGCCGGCAAGGAAATCCCGCGCTTCTGCTACCATGAGCGCCTGTCGGTCGCCGGCAATTGCCGCATGTGCCTGGTCGAGGTGGAGAAGGCGCCGAAGCCGGTGGCTTCCTGCGCCTATCCGGTCGCCGATGGCATGAAGGTCTTCACCGACTCTGCGATGGTGCGCAACGCGCGTCGCAACGTCATGGAATTCCTGCTGATCAACCATCCGCTCGACTGCCCGATCTGCGACCAGGGCGGCGAGTGCGACCTGCAGGACCAGGCGACCGCCTATGGCGGGCAGGGCGGCCGTTACCGCGAGCAGAAGCGCGCGGTGAAGGACAAGTACATGGGTCCGCTGGTCAAGACGATCATGACCCGCTGCATCCAGTGCACCCGCTGCATCCGCTTCGCCACCGAGGTCGCCGGCGTCCCCGAGCTCGGCGCCACGGGCCGCGGCGAGGACATGCAGATCGGCACCTATGTCGAGAAGGCGCTGTCGACCGAGCTGTCGGGCAACCTGATCGACATCTGCCCGGTCGGCGCGCTGACCAGCCGTCCCTACGCCTTCGTCTCCCGCCCCTGGGAGCTGCGCAAGACCGACAGCATCGACGTGCTGGACGCGGTGGGTGCAAATATCCGCATCGACACCCGCGGCCCCGAGGTGCTGCGCATCCTGCCCCGCACCAATGAGGACGTGAACGAGGAGTGGATGGCCGACCGTGGCCGCTTTTCCTTCGATGGCCTGAAGCGGAAGCGGTTGGACCGCCCGTGGATCCGCGTCGAAGGCAAGCTGCGCCCGGCCAGCTGGGAAGAGGCCTTCGCCGCCATCGCCGACCGCTTCCAGGGCCTGAAGCCCGAGCGGGTGGGCGCCGTCGCCGGCGACCTGGTCGATGCCGAGAGCGCCTTCGCCCTGCGCGAGCTGATGGCGGGCCTCGGCTCGTCGAACCTCGACTGCCGGCAGGACGGTGCGGCGCTGGATACCTCGCGCCGTGACTTCTACCTGTTCAACAGCGGCATCGCCGGCATCGACGAGGCCGATGCGCTGCTGATCATCGGCAGCAACCCGCGCCAGGAAGCGCCGGTGCTCAACGCGCGCATCCGCAAGCGCTGGGCCTCGGGCGCGCTGAAGGTCGGCTATGTCGGGCCCAAGGGTCTGAACCTGACCTACAAGGCGCAGCATCTGGGCGAGGGGCCTGCCGCGCTGGCAGCCCTGCAGGCGGGCGAGGGCTTCGCCGAGGTGCTGAAGGGCGCCTCGAAGCCGATGATCATCCTGGGCCGCGCGGCGATCGCGCGGGCCGATGGCGCGGCGGTGCTGGCCGCGGCCTGGGCGCTGGCCGATGCGGTCGGCGCGCTGACCCCGGACTGGCACGGCTTCAACCTGCTGCATCTGTTCGGCGGCCAGGTCGGCGCACTGGATGCCGGCTTCCTGCCGGGTCCGGGGGGCAAGGACCTGTCGGCGATGCTGTCGGGCGGCATGGACGCGCTCTGGCTGCTCGGCGCCGATGGTTTCGACCCGGCGCTGATCCCGGCCGAGACCTTCGTGGTCTATCAGGGCCATCACGGCGACCGCGCGGCCAGCCGCGCCGACGTGATCCTGCCGGGCGCCGCCTATCCTGAGAAGGAAGGCACCTACGTCAACACCGAGGGCCGCGCCCAGCGTGGCCGCCTGGCGCTGCACCCGCCGGGCGAGGCGCGGGAGGACTGGCGCATCATCCGCGCCGCCGGCGCCGCCCTCGGCGTGCCGCTGGCCTTCGACACGCTGGACGCGCTGCGCGCCCGCCTGGTCGCCGCCAACCCGGTCTTCGGCATGGTCGATGGCCGCGTCGCCGGCGGCTGCCTGGACACGACCGGCCCCGTCGCCGGTCCGACGCCGCTGTCGCACACGGACTTCACCCTGCCGGTGACCGATTACTGGCAGGCGGATGCGATCAGCCGCGCCTCGGAGACGATGGCCGAGTGCAGCCGCATCTACAACGACGCCACCCCCAAGCTGGCGGCGGAGTAAGGGGCCATGGACGCTTTCCTCGCTTCCCCGATCGGGGTGCTGGCCATCACCGTGGCCCAGACGCTGGCGCTGCTGGTGCCGCTGCTGATCGGCGTCGCCTACATGACCCTGGCCGAGCGCAAGGTCATGGCGGCGATGCAGATGCGCAAGGGCCCCAACGTGGTCGGCCCCTTCGGCCTGCTACAGCCCTTCGCCGATGCGCTGAAGATGCTGCTGAAGGAGACCATCATCCCGGCCGGCGCCAGCCGGGCGCTGTTCATCCTGGGCCCGATGCTGACCCTGGTGCTGGCGCTGATCGCCTGGGCGGTGATCCCGGTGAATGACGGCTGGGCGATCGCCGACATCAATGTCGGCGTGCTCTACCTGCTGGCGATCTCCTCGCTCGGCGTCTACGGCATCGTCATCGCCGGCTGGGCCTCGAACTCGAAATACGCCTTCCTGGGCGCGCTGCGCTCGGCGGCGCAGATGGTCTCCTACGAAGTCTCGATGGGCCTGGTCATCGTCACGGTGCTGCTCTGCGTAGGCAGCCTGAACCTGACGGAGATCGTGCGGGCGCAGAGCACGGTGTGGTTCGCCATCCCGCTCTTCCCGATGTTCATCATCTTCTTCGTCTCGACCCTGGCGGAAACCAACCGGCCGCCCTTCGACCTGGCGGAAGGCGAGTCGGAGCTGGTCGCGGGCTTCATGGTGGAATATTCCTCCATGACCTACGCGCTGTTCTTCCTCGGCGAATACGCCAACATGATCCTGATGTCGGCGATGACCACCATCCTGTTCCTGGGTGGGTGGCTGCCGCCGTTCGACATCGCGCCCTTCAACTGGGTGCCGGGGCCGATCTGGTTCATCCTGAAGATCTGCCTCTGCCTCTTCACCTTTGTCTGGGTGCGCGCGACCTTCCCGCGCTACCGCTACGACCAGCTGATGCGGCTGGGCTGGAAGATCTTCCTGCCCTTCAGCCTGGGCTGGCTGATCCTGACGGCCTTCGTGCTGAAGATCATGGGCTGGCTGCCGGCATGACCTGGTCCAACCCCCTGTTGGCCATGATGACGGGCCTTGTCCAAATGGAGAGCGCGGGCTACCCCCGCGCCGCGAGGTGAGTGATGGCAAGTCTTGACCGGATGGCGCGCAGCCTGCTGCTGGCCGAGCTGGCCTCGGGCATGGCGCTGACGCTGAAGTATTTCTTCAAGCCGAAGAGCACCATCAGCTACCCCTTCGAGAAGACGGCGCTGTCGCCGCGCTTCAAGGGCGAGCATGCGCTGCGCCGCTACGCCAATGGCGAGGAACGCTGCATCGCCTGCAAGCTGTGCGAGGCGGTCTGCCCGGCGCTGGCCATCACCATCGAGGCCGAGCCGCGCGAGGACGGCTCGCGCCGCACCACGCGCTACGACATCGACATGACGAAGTGCATCTATTGCGGCATGTGCGAGGAAGCCTGCCCGGTCGATGCCATCGTCGAAGGGCCGAATTTCGAGTTCGCGACCGAGACCCGGGCGGAGCTGATCTACGACAAGGATCGGCTGCTCTCGAACGGCGACCGGTGGGAGCCGGAGATCGCCAAGCGCCTCGAGCTCGACGCGCCCTACCGCTGAGTTCCGCGGCGGGGATGGGTCCGGTCGTGCCATCCCCGCGGCTTTCCTTCACGGCCCCGTCCTCCTGCCAGGACGGCTTTCTCGGAACGGTGCCATGATGCTGCATCTGCACGCGGGCGGGCTGCGATGATCGCCGCACTCGCCTTCTATGTCTTCGCGGCCATCCTGATCGCCTCCGCGGTCATGGTGGTGACCAGCCGCAACCCCGTGCACAGCGTGCTGTTCCTGATCCTGGCGTTCTTCAACGCCTCGGCGCTGTTCCTGCTCGCAGGGGCCGAGTTCCTGGCGATGATCCTGGTCATCGTCTATGTGGGCGCGGTCGCGGTCCTGTTCCTGTTCATCGTCATGATGCTGGACATCGACTTCAGCCGGCTGCGGGAAGGCTTCCAGCGCTACGCGCCGATCGGCGCGGTGATCGGGGCGATCCTCTTCCTCGAGCTGCTCTTCGTCTTCGGCTCCTGGCAGTTCGCGCCGGAAGCCAACAGCCTGCGCATGAACGCGGCGCCGGAGACCGGGATCAGCAACACGGCGGCCCTCGGCCAGCTGATCTACACGGACTATATCTTCCTGTTCCAGGTCGCCGGCCTGATCCTGCTGGTTGCCATGATCGGCGCGATCGTGCTGACGCTGCGCGACAAGCCGGCCAACAGCCGCCGCCAGGACATCGCCGTCCAGGTCGCCCGCGGCGAGGCGGTGACGCTGACCGCCGTGCCGCCCCGCAAGGGCCTGGCCGAGCTCGGCATCGTCCGCCGGCCGCTGCCGGCGCCGCCCAAGCCCAAGGCGATCCATGGCCACGGCCATGACGATCATGGGCATGGGCATGACAATCATGGTCACGACGACAAGCATGGCGGGGGGCATCACTGATGCTGACCATCGGCCTAGGCCATTACCTGACGGTCAGCGCGATCCTCTTCGTGCTCGGCATCTTCGGTATCTTCATGAACCGCAAGAACGTCATCGTCATCCTGATGTCGCTGGAGCTGATCCTGCTCTCGGTGAACCTGAACATGGTGGCCTTCTCCTCCGCCCTGCAGGACCTCACCGGGCAGATCTTCGCGCTCTTCGTGCTGACCGTCGCGGCCGCGGAAGCCGCCATCGGCCTGGCCATCCTCGTCATCTACTTCCGCAACCGCGGCAGCATCGAGGTGGAGGACGTCTCCACCCTGAAGGGTTAGCCCAATGTTCGTCGGTGCTGTCTTCCTGCCGCTGCTGGGCTCGATCATCGCCGGTCTTTTCGGCCGGCTGATCGGCGACCGCGCGGCGCAATGGGCGACCGTGATCTGCATGGCGCTGGCCGCCTTCTGCGGATTGTCCTCCTTCGCCCAGGTGGCCTGGGGCCATGCCCCGGCCACGGTCGAGATCGTGACCTGGCTGGATGTCGGCGGGCTGCAATTCTCCTGGGCGCTGCGCTACGACACGCTGTCGGTCGTCATGGTCGGCATGGTCACGCTCGCCTCGACCATGATCCACCTCTACAGCGTGGGCTACATGTCGCATGACGCGACGATCCCGCGCTTCTTCAGCTACCTGTCGCTCTTCACCTTCATGATGCTGATGCTGGTGACCGCCGACAACCTGGTCCAGCTGTTCTTCGGCTGGGAAGGCATCGGCCTCGCGAGCTACCTGCTGATCGGCTACTGGTACGAGAAGGAAAGCGCCAACCGCGCGGCGATGAAGGCCTTCATCGTCAACCGCGTCGGCGACCTGTTCTTCATGCTCGGCATGGCGCTGACCTTCTGGACCTTCGGCTCGGTCGAGTTCGGCACCATCTTCCAGGGCATCGAGGCCGCCCAGCAGGTCACCTTCGCCGGCTACCCGGTGCTCGAGGTGATCGCGCTGCTGCTGTTCCTGGGTGCCATGGGCAAGTCGGCGCAGATCGGCCTGCACACCTGGCTGCCGGATGCGATGGAAGGCCCGACGCCGGTCTCCGCGCTGATCCATGCGGCGACGCTGGTCACCGCCGGCGTGTTCCTGATGGCGCGCATGTCGCCGGTCATCGAATACGCGCCGAACGTGCTGGGCTTCATCACCGTGATCGGCGCCACCACCGCGCTCTTCGCCGCCTCGGTCGGCATGGTGCAGAACGACATCAAGCGGGTCATCGCCTATTCGACCTGCTCGCAGCTCGGCTACATGTTCTTCGCCATCGGCGTCGGCGCCTATCAGGCGGCGGTGTTCCACCTGTTCACGCATGCCTTCTTCAAGGCGCTGCTGTTCCTCTCGGCCGGCTCGGTGATCCACGCCATGTCGGACGAGCAGGACATCCGCAAGATGGGCGGGATCTGGAAGAAGATCCCGATCACCTACGCGATGTTCTGGATCGGCAGCCTGGCGCTGGCGGGCGTACCCTATTTCGCCGGCTACTACTCCAAGGACTTCGTGCTGGAGGCGGCCTTCGCCGGCCATGGCTGGACCGCCAAGTACGCCTTCATCTGCGGCATCCTGGCCGCCTTCCTGACCGCCTTCTATTCCTGGCGGCTGATCATCATGACCTTCCACGGCAAGCCGCGGGCCGACCATCACACGATGGAGCACGTGCATGAGAGCCCGGCGGTCATGCTGATCCCGCTCTTCGTGCTGGCGCTGGGCGCGCTGTTCACCGGCGCCTACTTCGCCGAGGACTTCGTCGGCCACCACTGGCAGGCCTTCTGGAACGGCTCGATCGTCAATGCGCCGCACAACCACATCATGCATGACGCGCATGAGGTGCCGGGCTGGGTGCCGGTCGCGCCCACCATCGTCGGCGTGCTGGGCATCGCGCTCGCCTATCTCTGCTACATGTTCGTCCCCTCCATCCCGGGGAAGGTGGCGGCGGCCGTGCCCGGCCTGTACCGCTTCCTGCTGAACAAGTGGTATTTCGACGAGCTCTATGACCGGATCTTCGTCCAGCCCGCGCGCCGCCTGGCGCAGGTGCTGTGGAAGACCGGCGACGTGAAGATCATCGACGGCATGCCGAACGGCGCCGCCAGGCTGACGGTCCAGGCCTCCGGCCGGATGGTGCGGCTGCAGTCGGGGCGGGTGGCGAATTACGCCTTCGCGATGATCATCGGGCTCGTCCTCTTCGTCAGCATCTTCCTGTTTGGGGTCGGTCGATGAACGCCGCGGGTTTCCCCCTGCTCTCGCTGCTCACCTTCCTGCCGCTGCTGGGCGCGGGCATCCTGCTCTTCGTCCGCGGCGAGGAACAGGCGGTGGCGGCCAATGCGCGCTGGACGGCGCTCTGGACCAGCCTGATCACCTTCGGCCTGTCGCTGATCCTGTGGTTCCAGTTCGACAAGACGACGGCGGACTTCCAGTTCGTCGAGCGGCTGGACTGGATGCCGGAATTCGGCCTGGGCTACCACATGGGGGTGGACGGCATCTCCGTCCTCTTCGTGCTGCTGTCGACCGCGCTGACGCCGCTCTGCATCCTCTCCTCCTGGGAAGCGATCCAGAGCCGGGTGCGCGAGTACATGATCGCCTTCCTGGTGCTCGAGACGATGATGATCGGCATGTTCAGCTCGCTGGACATGGTGATGTTCTACATCTTCTTCGAGGGCGTCCTGATCCCGATGTTCCTGATCATCGGCGTCTGGGGCGGGGCACGGCGGGTCTATGCCGCCTACAAGCTGTTCCTCTACACGCTGCTCGGCTCGCTGCTGATGCTGCTGGCGCTGCTGGCGCTGTGGTATGCCGCCGGCACCACCTATATCCCGGCGCTGTTCGAGCTGCGCATCGCGCCGCATGTCCAGGTCTGGCTGTTCCTGGCCTTCTTCGCCTCCTTCGCAGTGAAGGTGCCGATGTGGCCGGTCCACACCTGGCTGCCGGACGCCCATGTCGAGGCGCCGACGGCGGGCTCGGTCATCCTGGCCGGCGTGCTGCTGAAGATGGGCGCCTATGGCTTCCTGCGCTTCTCGCTGCCGCTGCTGCCGCAGGCGGTGGAGTGGTTCGCGCCGCTGATCTTCGCGCTCTCCGTCATCGCCGTGGTCTATACCTCGCTGGTGGCCCTGGCGCAGGAGGACATGAAGAAGCTGATCGCCTATTCCTCGGTCGCCCATATGGGCATCGTGACGATCGGCATCTTCACCATGAACCACCAGGGCATCTCGGGCGCGATCTTCCAGATGCTCAGCCATGGCGTGGTCTCGGGCGCGCTGTTCCTCTGCGTGGGCGTCCTCTACGACCGTGTCCACAGCCGCGAGATCCTGCGCTATGGCGGCGTCGCCAAGATCATGCCGGTCTATGCGGCGGTGTTCATGCTGTTCACCATGGGGTCGGTCGCGCTGCCCGGCACCGCCGGCTTCCCCGGCGAGTTCCTGGTGATCGTCGGCGCCTGGCATGCCAATCCCTGGGTCGCCTTCGGCGCGGCGCTGGGCATGATCCTGGGCGCCGCCTACATGCTGTGGCTGTACCGCCGGGTGATCTTCTCGCGCATCACGCGCGACGACCTGCGGGTGCTGCTGGACCTCAGCCCGCGCGAGGTGGTCACCTTCGCGCCGCTGATCGTGCTGACGCTGTGGATGGGCCTCTATCCCTCGTCCTTCTTCTCCTTCTTCGAGGTCAGCGTCGCGGCCCTCGTCACGCGGCATGAAGCCGCGATGGCGCTGCCCCGCCTGGCCGGGATGTGACCGGCATGAACTGGACCCTCATCCTCCCCGAGCTGGCGCTGGCGCTGGTCGGGCTGGTCGCCATGGTGGCGGGCGTGCTGCCGAAGCGCGACACCACCTTCGGCGTCAGCATGGGCGTGCTGGGCGGGCTGCTGCTGGCCGGCGTGCTGGTGCTGGCGCAGCCCGAGGGCAATGCCTTCGGCGGCCAGTATGTCGCCGACGCCTTCACCCGCTTCATGAAGCTGCTGGTGGTGGCGGGCGCGGCGCTCGGCCTGCTGCTGGCGATCGACTGGAACGCCAAGGAAGGCTTGTCGAAGTTCGAGTTCCCGCTGCTGGTGCTGTTCAGCACCATCGGCATGATGATCATGGTCTCGGCCAACGACCTGATCGCCCTCTATATGGGCCTCGAGCTGCTGTCGCTGTCGCTCTATGTCATCGCCGCCTTCAACCGCGACAGCGAGCGCTCCTCGGAAGCCGGCCTGAAGTATTTCGTGCTGGGCGCGCTGGCCTCGGGCCTGCTGCTCTACGGCTCCAGCCTGATCTACGGCTTCTCGGGCACGACCAATTTCGACCGCATCGCCGACGCCATCTCCTCGGCCGAGGGCGCGCCCTTCGGCCTGGTGGTGGGCCTGGTCTTCGTGCTGGCGGCGCTGGCCTTCAAGGTCAGCGCGGTGCCCTTCCACATGTGGACCCCCGACGTCTATGAGGGCGCGCCGACGCCGGTGACGGCCTTCTTCGCCTCGGCGCCGAAGGTCGCGGCCATCGCGCTGCTGGTGCGCGTTGCGGCGGGGCCCTTCGGCGACCTGGTGGCGCAGTGGCAGCAGGTGATCGTGCTCTGCTCGCTGGGCTCGATGATCCTGGGCGCGCTGGCGGCGATCGGCCAGAAGAACATCAAGCGGCTGATGGCCTATTCCTCGATCGGCCATGTCGGCTATGCGCTGATGGGCCTGGCGGTGGGCAGCGAGCTCGGCGTCCGCGGCCTGCTGCTCTACATGGCGATCTATCTCTTCACCAATGTCGGCGCCTTCGCGGTGCTGATCGCCATGCGCCGCAAGGGCCGGGCGCTGGAGGGGATCGACGACCTGGCCGGGCTGGGCAAGACCGATCCGGCGATGGCGCTGGCCATGACGCTGTTCATGCTGTCGATGGCGGGCATCCCGCCGCTGGCCGGCTTCTTCGGCAAGCTCTACGTCTTCCTGGCGGCGGTGCAGGGCGGGTTCTGGACGCTGGCGGTGGTCGGCGTGCTGAGCTCCGCGGTCTCGGCCTACTACTATCTGCGCGTCATCAAGGTGATGTTCTTCGACAGTGGCGAGGCGCTGGACCCGCGCCCGGCGAGCCTGTCGATGGTGCTGGCCGGCACCGGCCTGTTCACGACCTTCTTCTTCCTGTTCCCCGCGCCCTTCCTGGCTGCGGCGCAGGCGGCGGTCGCGGCCCTGCTGGGCTGACTTTCTTTCTCGACAGAAAGAAGATGGGGGGTCCGGGGGGAATTCTTTCCCCCCGGCCTTTCCTGCTTCTCAGGGTTTGTGGATGACCTGGCGCCTGAGCGTGCATGAGGAATTGCCGAGCACGCAGGATGCGGTGCTGGCGGGGGCTGCTGCCGGCGAGGCCGATGGTTATGCCGTGCTGGCCCTGACACAGAGCGCCGGCCGTGGCACCCAGGGCCGTCCCTGGCGCTCTCCGCGCGGGAATCTGTGTCTGTCGGTTCTGCTGCGTCCTGACGGCGCCGCCCGGGAGCTGCCGCAGTGGTCGCTGCTGGCGGCGGTCGCATTGGCCGATGCCGTTGCCGGGTGTCTGCCCGACGCCGGCGCCCTGCGCCTGAAATGGCCCAACGACCTGCTGCTGGGCGGCGCCAAGGCGGCCGGCATCCTGACCCAGGCGGCACCGGACGGGGCAGGGGGCATCGCCTGGCTGGCCTTCGGCTTCGGCGTGAACCTGGCCGAGGCGCCGCCGCTGCCCGACCGCCCGACCGCCAGCCTGGCGGGGCAGGGGGTCTCTCCGCCGACGCCGGTCGACTTTGCCTGGCGGCTGCTGGGCGCGCTGGACCGCTGGCGCGACCGCCTGGCGGCGGAAGGCTTCGCCCCCATCCGCGCGGCCTGGATGGCGCGGGGTCCCGCAGCCGGCGCGCCTCTGACCGTGAGCCAGGCCGGAGCGCCGCTGCAGGGCACCTACGCCGGCCTCGCCGAGGACGGTCGTTTGCTGCTATGCAGCAAGGAAGGGCGCATCGCCGTATCCTCCGGCGAGATCCGCGGCTAGACCCGCGCTTCCGACGCGCCTCCCTGCCAGGACCAGGCTCCGCATGCTGCTCGCCATCGATGCCGGCAACACCAATGTCGTCTTCGCCATCCATGACGGGACGGAATGGCGTGGCCGGTGGCGGATCCGCACCGATGCGGCGCGCACCAGCGACGAATATGCCGTCTGGCTGCTGGCGCTGCTCGGCCATGTGGGCGTGACGCCCGGGCAGATCGACCGTTGCGTGCTGGGCACGGTGGTGCCGGCGGCGCTCTACAATCTGCGCCGCCTCTGCCGCGAATGGTTCGACTGCGAGCCGCTGGTGGCGCGCGCCCCGCTGGACTGGGGCTTCCCGATCCGGGTCGACCAGCCGGAGGAGGTCGGCGCCGACCGGCTGCTGAACTCACTGGCGGCGCACCACCACTACAAGGGCCCGTTGATCGTCATCGACTTCGGCACCGCCACCACCTTCGACGTGGTGGATGAGGATGGGGGGTATCGCGGCGGCGTGATCGCCCCGGGGATCAACCTGTCGATCGAGGCGCTGCACAAGGCGGCGGCCCGGCTGCCGCGCATCGGCATCGGCCGTCCGCAATCCGTGATCGGCACGGCCACCGTTCCGGCGATGCAATCCGGCATCTTCTGGGGCTATGTGGGTCTGGTGGAAGGTATCGTTGCCCGAATCCGCGCCGAGCATGGGGGCGCGTTGAAGGTGATCGGCACGGGCGGGCTGGCCCCGCTGTTCGCCGAGGGCACGCCGGTGCTGCAGATCACCGATCCCGACATCACGCTGGAAGGGCTCCGCCTGTTGGCGGAACGCAATCCCGACCCCATTTTCCAGCGTACGAGTTTGCCTGACGCGCTCCGCCCGGAGGGTGATTGAGCATGCGAGGGCCACAGTATCTGCCCCAAGGGGCAATGATGACGCGCCTACCCCCTGTGAAACGGCTATCCATTGGCGAGTATCGATGCAATTCCATCAAGAAGACCTGGCCTTCATCCCGCTCGGCGGGACGGGGGAGATCGGACTCAACCTGAATGTCTACCGCTGCGACGGCCAACTGCTGGCGGTCGACTGCGGCCTGGGCTTCGGCGGCGCCGAGCAGCCCGAGGCCGAGGTCATGGTGCCCGATCCCGCCTGGCTTGCCGACCGCAAGGACAAGCTGCTCGGCCTGGTGATCACCCATGCGCATGAGGACCATATCGGCGCCGTCGCGCCGCTCTGGCCGCAGCTGCGCTGCCCGATCTATTGCAGCCCCTTCACCGCCTCGGTGCTGCGCCGCAAGCTGGGCGAGGCCGGGCTGCTCGGCCAGGTGAAGCTGGTCACCATCCCGCTCGGCGGCCGCTTCGAGCTCGGCCCCTTCGCGCTGCAGTTCATCCGGGTGACGCATTCCGTGCCCGAGCCGCAGTCGATCGCCATCCGCACCCGCCACGGCACGGTGCTGCACACCGGCGACTGGAAGCTGGACCCCAACCCGCTGGTCGGCGCGCCGGCCGACGAGGACGCCTTCGCCGCCCTGGGCCGCGAGGGCGTGCTGGCCATGGTCTGCGACAGCACCAACGCGCTGGTGGAAGGCCATTCCGGCAGCGAGGGCGATGTCCGCCGCAGCATGACCGCGCTGATCCGGCAGCTGAAGGGCCGCGTCGCCGTCACCTGCTTCGCCACCAACATCGCCCGCATCGAGAGCATCGCCCTGGCCGCCCAGGCCGCCGGCCGGCAGGTCGCCCTGTTCGGCCGCAGCCTGCGCAATGCCGAGGCCTCGGCGCGCGAATGCGGCTACCTGGCCGAGGTGCCGCCCTTCATCCACGAGGACGATGCCGACGACGTCCCCGACGACCAGCTGCTGATCATCTGCACCGGCAGCCAGGGCGAGCCGCGCTCGGCCATGGCCAAGATCGCCGCCGACACCCATCCGCGCATCTCGCTCGGCGAGGGTGACACGGTGATCTTCTCGTCGCGCATGATTCCAGGCAATGAGCGCGCCATCCTGCGCATGCAGGACGAGCTGGCCCGCGGCGGCTGCAAGGTGATGACCGCCGACGACCACATGGTCCACGTCTCCGGCCATCCGGCGCGCGACGAGCTGAAGAAGCTCTACAGCCTGGTCAAGCCGCGCTACGCCGTGCCCGTCCATGGCGAGTGGCGCCACCTGCAGGAGCATGCGGCGCTGGCGCGCGAGATGGGCTCGACCCCCGTGCTGGTGGAGGACGGCGACGTGCTGCGCCTGGCCTCCACCGGCAGCAACGAACCGCCCGACGTGGTCGAGGGCGTGTCCACCGGCAAGCTGGCCCTCGACGGCGACCGCCTGCTGCCGCTGGAAGGCGGCGTGCTGGGCGCGCGGCGGCGGATGCTGTTCAACGGCATCGTGGTGGCCTCGCTGGCGGTGGACCGCCAGGGGCGGGTGCTCGGCAATCCCCAGATCTCGGCGCCCGGCCTGTTCGACATGGCCGATGCCGAGCCCGGGCAGATCGCCGACGAGCTGGCCCGCGTGGTGGGCGACCTGCCGCCGGCGCTGAAGCAGGAAGACGACCTGCTGCGCGACGCGGCGCGGACGGCGCTGCGCAAGGCGCTGGGGCGCCGCCTGCGGAAGCGGCCGAGCGTGGAAATCCATCTTCTCAGGGTTTGACGTATTGGGGATAGGCCAGGGGAATGAATTCCCCTGGACCCCTTCTTTTCTCTTCCGGACTGCCGTGTCCACGTGGAGACAGGACGTGAAACGGCCCATCGACAGCGCGACCTGCAAGGGCGCGCCACTGTCGCGCTGGTCCTCGAACGGCCGGTGAACAGAAAGAAGAAGGGGGTTCGGGGGAATTCATTCCCCCGACCTGCCCGCCTCTTAATTTCCCAAATCTTCACCTTGGCATCATGCAACCCAGCATCCCACGCAGGACGCTTGCGGGGTGGGGCGATTCTGGGATAGGGGGACGCGCCAAGGCTGCGGAACGCGCCTCAAGAGTTCTGCGAAAGGCTCCTGCCATGGCACCCGACACCATCCCGACCGACGGCCCCGCCCAGCGCGGCGCCGCGCCGCGCCGTACCCTCATCGCCGAGGCCTATGCCTTCGACGATGTCCTGCTGGTCCCGGCCTATTCGACGGTCCTGCCCAACCAGACCGACACCCGCACCCGGCTGACGCGGGAGATCACCTTGAACATGCCGGTGATTTCCGCCGCCATGGACACGGTGACCGAGGGTCCGATGGCCATCGCCATGGCCCAGGCCGGCGGCATCGGCGTCATCCACAAGAACCTCACCGCCGAGGAGCAGGCCGCGGCCGTCCGCCAGGTGAAGAAGTTCGAAAGCGGCATGGTGGTGAACCCCGTCACCATCCATCCCGACCAGACCCTGGCCGAGGCCCAGGCCCTGATGGCGGCGCACCGCATCAGCGGCATCCCGGTGGTCGAGCGCGAGAGCAAGCGCCTGGTCGGCATCCTGACCTATCGCGACGTCCGCTTCGCCACCGACCCCAGCATCCGCGTCTATGAGCTGATGACGCGCGAGGGCCTGGTCACCGTCACCGGCGACGTCTCGGCCGAGAAGGCGCGCTCGCTGCTGCACAAGCACCGCATCGAGAAGCTGCTGGTGGTCGACGACGCCTATCGCTGCATCGGCCTGATCACCGTCAAGGACATGGACAAGGCCCAGGCCAATCCGAACGCCGCCAAGGACGCGATGGGGCGGCTCCGCGCCGCCGCCGCCACCGGCACCGGCGAGGACGGCTTCCGCCGCGCCGAGCTGCTGGTCGGCGCCGAGGTCGATGTCATCGTCGTCGACACCGCGCATGGCCATTCGGCCGGCGTGATGAAGTCGGTCGAGCGCATCAAGCGCCTGTCCAACAGCGTCCAGGTCATCGCCGGCAATGTCGCGACCCCGGAGGCCGCTCTGGCCCTGATCGAGGCCGGCGCCGACGCGGTGAAGATCGGCATCGGCCCGGGCTCGATCTGCACCACGCGGATCGTCGCCGGCGTCGGCGTGCCGCAGCTGACCGCGGTCATGGAAAGCGCCGCCGCCGCACATGAGAAGGGCGTGCCCGCCATCGCCGATGGCGGTGTCCGCTCCTCCGGCGACCTGGCCAAGGCGATCGCGGCCGGCGCCGACTGCGTCATGATGGGCAGCATGTTCGCCGGCACCGACGAGGCCCCGGGCGAGGTCTTCCTGTACCAGGGCCGCTCCTACAAGTCCTATCGCGGCATGGGCAGCCTCGGCGCCATGGCGCGCGGCTCGGCCGACCGCTACTTCCAGGCCGAGGTGCAGGACAGCCTGAAGTTCGTCCCCGAGGGCATCGAGGGCCGCGTCGGCTACAAGGGCCCGGTCGGCAATGTCATCCACCAGCTGGTGGGCGGGCTGCGCTCGGCGATGGGCTACACGGGCAACGCCACCATCGCCGACATGCAGCAGAACTGCACCTTCCGCCGTATCACCGGCGCTGGCCTGCGCGAGTCGCATGTCCACGACGTGGCCATCACCCGCGAAGCCCCCAACTACCGCCAGGAAGGTTAATTTTCTGGGGGGCCGGGCCGTTGGCCCGGCCCATGTACCGCGCGGCTCCGGTGCTCCACCGGGGCCGCGCCTTTTTCAGGATGCCCTCGCCGCCATGACTCCTTCCGCCCGGATCGCCGCCACGGTGGCGCTGCTCGGCGACGTGGCCGCCGCGCCCCGCCGCCCTGCCGACGCCACCTCCAACGCCTTCTTCCGCGAGCGCCGCTACATCGGCAGCGGCGACCGCCGGGCTGTGGCCGAGCGCGCCTGGAGCGTGCTGCGGCAGAAGCTGCGGCTCGACTGGCACCTGGCGCAGCACAACATGCCGTCCACGCCGCGCATGCTGATCATGGCGCATCTGCTGCTGGTCGAGCGCTGGACGATCGACGGCGTACTGCAGGGCTTCCCCGGCGGCCGCTTCAACGCCGGCCCGCCGGATCCGGGCGAGATGGCGGTGATCCAGGCGCTGGCCGGCAAGCCGCTCTCGGAAGAGGGCCAGCCGGCCGCGCCGCGCTTCAACCTGCCCGACTGGGCGCTGGAAGGCTTCCAGGCCCGCTTCGGCGACGAGCTGCCGGCCGCCGCCGCCGCCATGGACCAGGCGGCGCCGCTGGACCTGCGCGCCAACCTGCTGCGCGGCACCGTCGAGCAGGCCGCCGCGGCGCTGGCCGCCGAAGGCATCCCGACCGAGCGCATGACCTATTCGCCCTGGGGCCTGCGCATCCCCGACCGCCGCCCGATCCTGGCGAGCAAGGCCTTCACCGACGGGTTGATCGAAATCCAGGACGAGGGCAGTCAGCTGATCGCCCTGCTGACCGGCGCCAGGCCGGGCATGCGGGTGGTCGACTATTGCGCCGGCGCCGCCGGCAAGACGCTCGCCGTCGCCGCCATGATGGGCAATCGCGGGCGGATCGTGGCTTGCGATGTTTCCTCCACCCGGCTCGAAGGCGCGGTCAAGCGCCTGCGCCGCGCCGGCGTCGACAATGCCGAGCGCCATCTGCTCGTCGCCGGCGACCGCTGGGTCAAGCGCCGCGCCGGCCAGTTCGACCGCGTGCTGGTCGACGCCCCCTGCAGCGGCACCGGCACCTGGCGCCGCAACCCGGATGCGCGCAGCCGCACCACGGCGCGCGACCTGGCCGAGCTGGTCACCAAGCAGCGAGAAATCCTCGATCACGTCGCAGAGCTGGTGCGCCCCGGCGGAAGGCTGGTCTACGCTACCTGTTCGGTGCTGCCCGACGAGGACGGATCCCAGGTGGAGGCTTTCCTGGCGCGCCATGCCGATTACGAGACCGTCCCCCTGGCCGAGGCCTGGGCGGAAGCGGCCTCTGGCATGGCCCAGGAACTGCCCCCGCCGCCGGGTTCCGGACCCTGGATGGAACTGGCACCGCACAGCCATGGCACGGACGGCTTCTTCGCCGCCGTGCTGCGTCGGAAGCAGTAGCCCCCGCCGGATCAGCCGGCGCGCGGGCGCCGGAGGTGAGGGGGAAGCCAGCGTCGATGATCAGCATCCGACGGGCGCTTCCTGCCGACGCCCCGGCCATCGCTGCCGTCCATGTCGCCGCCTGGCGCAGCGCCTATGCCGGGCTGCTGCCCGACCTCTACCTCGCTGGCCTGTCCGAGGCGCGGCTCGCCACCGTCTATCGTCGCGGCCTGGTCGAGCGCCGCGACGGCGAGGCGCTGTTCGTCGCCATCGCCCGCGACACGCCGGACGGGCCGGGCCAGGTGGTCGGCTTCGCCTCGGGCGGCAAGGCCCGGCGCAGCGGCCTGGCGGAAGGCGAGATTGCCACGCTCTATGTGCTGGACGACTGGCGCGACCAGGGGATCGGCCGGCGGCTGCTGCGCGCGGCGGCGGCCCATCTGGCCGCCATCGGCTGCCATTCGGCGATGCTCTGGGTGCTGACCGAGAATCCGGCGCGCTGGTTCTACCAGCATCTCGGCGGCCGCCGCGTGGCGGTGGAGCTGACCCGCGTCGGCGGCAGCGCGGTCGAGCAGACCGCCATGCTCTGGGACCCGATCGCCCTGCTGCTCGCGGCCACCATTCGCGCCTGACGGCCGCGCCTGCGGCAAGCTTGGGCGGCAGCACAAGCTGTGGCATAAAAGCCGCACCCGATTGAAGCTTTTCCGCCACACCCGCCGTTGCGGTTGACGCCGGCCTGCCATCCCGGTTTTGTTGCAATCAGAAGGGGTTGCAGGGGGTTTCAACTGCCATGGGCCGCGCTCGGACATGAACACCATCACGCGCGCGCAACTGGCCGAGGCCATCTATGCCCAGGTCGGTCTGTCGCGCAACGAAAGCGCCGCTTTGCTGGAGGACGTGCTGGAGCGCGTCTCCGCCGCCCTCGAGGCCGGGCGGCCGGTGAAGATCTCCGCCTTCGGCACCTTCTCGGTGCGGCAGAAGGGGATGCGGGTCGGGCGCAACCCAAAGACCGGCGTCGAAGTGCCGATCATGCCGCGCCGCGTCCTGTCCTTCCGCCCCAGCCAGGTGCTGAAGGGCCGGCTGAACGGCGAGACGGTCGCCGACGACGAGGATTGATCCGTGCCAGGCCGCCGTCGTCGGAACCCCGATCGGCGCGCGGCAGGGCCGGCAGGCCGGGGTGTGAGCGATGAATGACGGGGTGCCTTCGATGGTTGACGATGCGGAGGCTCCGGGCCGCCCGCGCAAGGCGCCCACCGCCTTCCGCACCATCAGCGAGGTGGCGGAGGACCTGCAGATCCCGCAGCATGTCCTGCGCTTCTGGGAGACCAAGTTCCCCCAGCTGAAGCCGCTGAAGCGCGGCGGCGGCCGCCGCTACTACCGGCCCGAGGACATCGCGCTGCTGCGCCGTATCGGCGACCTGCTGTACACCCAGGGCTACACCATCAAGGGGGTGCAGCGGCTGCTGCGCGACAACGGCGCCGAGCTGCCCGAGGCGGAGCCCGCCGTCGAAGCGGCCGAGGAGCCCGAAGCGGCGCTGCCCGAGGCCGGCCACAGCGCCCTGAAGCGCGCCATCGCCGAGCTCGAGGCGCTGGCGGCCGAGCTGCGCGCGCTGGCGGCGGTGCAGCACGGCGCGTGACCGGCTGCGGCCGCAGGCTCTGCCGCTGCGGATCAGCCGCCGTGACCGGCCGAGAAGCTGCGGATAAGTCGCGATCCCGCGCGGCAGGGGGTTGAGGGGCAGCCGCCCCGATGCTATTGCCCCGCTCACCGGAGCGTAGCGCAGTCTGGTAGCGCACCAGTCTGGGGGACTGGGGGTCGTGGGTTCGAATCCCGCCGCTCCGACCAAAGCCCAAGAAAGCGGCCCTGCATCGCCTGATGCAGGGCCGTTTTTTGTTTGTAATGGGGTGCCGGCGGGGGGTGTCAGCCGCGGGGGCGTCAGCCGGGCTCGGCAGTCTCGCTCTCCGGGCGCTCCAGCACCACGGCGACGGCGGCGGCCAGCTCGCTGCGGCGATAGGGCTTGCGCAGCACCGCCGCCGCATGCCCGGCCAGCCCGTCCGGCGCCTCGTAGCCGGTGATGAAGACATAGGGCACGCCCAGCGCCGCCAGCCGCTCGGCGATCGGGAAGACCTCGGTGCCGCCCAGCTTCACGTCCAGCACCGCGGCGCTGAGCTGCGCCGAGACCAGCGGCATCGCCTCGGTCGGGCTGCGCGCCGGGCCGACCACGATGCAGCCGAGCTCGCGCAGCAGATGCGCGGCCTCCATCGCCAGCAGCGCCTCGTCCTCGACCAGCAGCACCCGCGGCGCCGGCCCGACCGAGAGCGAGGTCATGGCGCTGCCATGCGGCCCGACCTGGGGCTCCGCCTCGGCGGCGGGCCCGGCGCCGGATCCGGGCTGTGCGCCCATCAGCGGCAGGGTGTGCCGCGCCGGCAGCCGCAGCGTCAGCCGCAGCCCGGCGGTGCGCCATTCGACATGCAGCGCGCCGCCCAGCTGCCGCTCGGCCAGCTGCCGGATCAGCCGGCCGCCGAAATGCTGCTGCGCCGGCGGCACCAGCAGCGGCGGCCCGCCGCGCTCGCTCCAGACCAGGCGCAGCACCGCCTCGCCCTCCGGCCGCTCCCAGTCCAGCACGACATGGCCGCCCGGGGTGCTGAGCGCGCCATGCCGGGCCGCGTTGGTCACCAGCTCGTGCAGCAGCATGGCCAGCGGCTGCACGGCGGTCGCCGCCAGCCGGATCGGCGGACCCTCCAGCACCACGCGCTCGGCATGGGCGGCGAGCTCGCCCTCGGCCACCGCGCGCAGGGACGCGCCGTCCCAGGATTCGCGCGCCAACAGCGAATGCGCCCGCGCCATGGCGGCGATGCGGCCCTCGGCACTGGCCGCGAAATTGGCGGGCGGCACGTCGCGCGGCGCGAGGCGCACCAGCGACAGCGCCACGGCCAGCGCGTTCTTGGCGCGGTGGTCGACCTCGCGCATGAGCAGCGCCTGGCGCGCCTCGCTCTCGCGCTTGGCGACGGCGCGCAGATGCAGCGCCTCGCCGACCCGCATCAGGCTGGCCCGCGCCGAGGCCACCTCGCGGATCGCGGCGGTGGGGCGGATCGGCGGCGGCGCCTCGGCCAGGGCGACGGCGGCGGCGTCGCGCCCCAGCCCCTCGACCTCCTGGCCCAGCCGCCGGCCCAGCCGCAGCGCCAGCAGCGCCGGCAGCCCCAGCGCCAGCAGCCCGCCCACGGCAGCCAGGCCCAGCGCCCGCCATTGCGGCAGATCGACCTCGTAGCGCGGCGCGGCATAGGCGACGCTCCAGGGCACCGTGCCCAGGCGGCGGATGGCGCCATAGACCTGGATGCCACCGCGGGTCTCGGTGCTGAGCAGGGCCGCGGTCGAATCCCGCTGCGTCTGGAAGTCGAGCACCGGCTGGCTGGCCGGCAGCCCGAGGAAGCGCGGCGTGTCGCTGGAATGCGCGACCACCGCGCCGCCGCGGTCGACCACGCTGGCGATCCAGCCGGGCGGCGGCTGCTGCTCGGCCAGCACCTCGGCGATTCGCTGCGGCTGCATCACCGCCACCAGCACGGCGACCACCTGCTGCTGGCGCAGCACCGGCAGGCTGAGGGCGATGCGCCAGCCCGGATCCTCGGCGCTGCGGTAGAGGTCGGAGACGCGCGGCCGCCGCTGCTGCAGGATGCGGGCCCAGATCTGCGCGAAATCGGCGCCGGTGCCCTCGGCATGGGGCGCGTATTGCAGCCGCTCGACCGCGGGCAGGGGGGCGCCGGCGGGATGGCCGGTGTTCATCACCTGGCGCGGCGCCCGGGCGTCGGGGGCCAGCAGGATCAGCCGCCGCAGCCCGCTGGTCGGGCGGTCGAGCAGCGCCTCGGCCTGGGCGCGGAAGCCGCCCACCGCCTCGCCGCTGCCGTCGTCCAGCAGCGCCGCGTCCAGCATCGGCGAGGTCGCCAGCGCGTCAAGGGCGGCGATGCCGGCGCGCAGCTCGCGGTCGACCGCCAGCTGCAGGGCGCGGCCGGTGTGCTGCATGCCCCGCAGCACCTCGCCGCGCTGTTCATGCGCGGTCCACAGCGCCAGGGCGCCGGCCAGCAGCACCAGCGGCAGGGTGACCGCCAGCACCAGCCGCAGGATCTGCATGCGGAACCGCAGGGGGCGGCGCGGCCGGCGGCGTGCGGCCGGCAGGGGATCCGTCGCCTCGGGCTGGGCCCGGGCGGCGGAGAAGCTGGGCGCGGCGGCGCCCGGCCCGGCCGGGCCCGGCCTTTCGGAGCCAGGCATCATCCGGAGTGTCGCCCCAATGTCCGTCGTTCCAGTGTCCATCGCTCCAGCGGTCCATCGTGGCCGGCAGGCGCGGCCTGCAGGCTTAACGTGGGGGCAGTGGCGGCCCGGGGACAACTTTACCGCGAGGGGAGCGAAGCGTGCTTAACGTTCCGGCGATTTTTCTGGCAGCGGGTGAGATTTTCGCCTGGCGAAAACTTTAGCGCGGCCGACCAGCACCTGGATTCCAGAGGGTTGTTGCGGTCTGCAAACTTCGCGCAAGCGCGTCGTCGCTGTCCTGCAGCCCAGGGTTGTGGAGGCAACCGCAAAAAAGGCCCCGGCGCGACGCCGGGGCCCTGTGCCGGGCCGGGACCTCTTGGAACCGGTCAGGCCATGTTGATCATGATGGTCTTCTTGTGGGTGAAGTGCTCCAGCATCGATTCGAGGCTGGCTTCCTTGCCCAGGCCCGAGGCCTTGACGCCGCCATAGGAGAGGTTGGGCTGCACCACCAGGTTCTGGTTGACCTGGACCAGGCCGGCCTCGATGCGGTGGGCGAAGGTCACCGCGATCTTCAGGTTGTTGGTCCAGAGGCTGGCGGCCAGGCCGAACTCGGTGTCGTTGGCGGCGGCCAGCACCTCTTCCGCCTCGTCGAAGGGGAAGATGCAGGTGACCGGGCCGAAGATCTCCTCGCGGACCAGCCGGCTCTCCTGGGTCAGGCCGGTGAAGATATGCGGCTGGATGAACAGGCCCTTCTTCAGCGCGGCATCGGTCGGCATGGCCGAGCAGGCGCGGCCGGTGGCGCCGGCGGTGGCCTTCCCTTCGTCGATGAAGGTCTTCACCTTGTCGAACTGGCCGGGCGAGATGATGGTGCCGATATCGGTCTTCTCATCCAGCGGGTCGCCCATGACCATGGCGTCCACCCGCTTGGCCATCTCGGCGACGAAGCGGTCGAAGATCGGCCGCTCGACGAAGATGCGGCTGGCCGCGGTGCAGCTCTGGCCCTGGCGGGTGAAGCGCATCGAGGTCAGCGCGCCGGCGACGGTCTTCTCGAAATCGCAGTCGGCGAAGACGATCATCGGCGACTTGCCGCCGAGCTCCAGCGTCACCGGGATCAGCTTGTCGGCGGCCGCCCGGTAGATGATCTTGCCGGTCTCGACGCTGCCGGTGAAGGTCACCTTCTTCACCAGCGGATGGGCGACCAGCGGCGCGCCGCATTCCGGCCCCTGGCCGGAAAGCAGGTTGAACACGCCCGGCGGCAGCACGCGGTTTATGAGTTCGGCGATGCGCAGCACCGCCAGCGGCGCCTCCTCGGCCGACTTCACCACCACCGCGTTGCCGGCGACGAGGGCGGGCGCGACCTTCAGCGCCAGCAGCATCATCGGGATGTTCCAGGGGATGATGGCGCCGACCACGCCGAGCGGCTCGCGCACCGTCATGTTCAGCACGTCGGGGCCGAAGGGCACCGTCTCGCCCTTGATCTCGCCGCCCAGCCCGCCGAAGAACTCGAAGATGTCGGCGACGTTGTTGGCCTCGACGCGGCTCTCGGTGCGCAGCGCCTTGCCAGTCTCGAGGGCGACAAGCCGGGCCAGCTCCTCGACATGGGCGCGGATCAGCTGCGCCGCCTGGTGCACCAGGGCGCCGCGCTTGCGGGCCGGGACCCTGGCCCATTCCTTCTGGGCGCGGGCGGCATCCGTCACCGCCGCCTCGACATCGGCGGCATCGCCGTCGGCCGCCTCGGCCACCGTCGCGCCGGTCGCCGGATTGACCACCGCGAAGGTCCTGCCCGACGTCGCCGGGGCAAAGCGGCCGCCGATGAAATGCGCGCCCGACAAAGCGCGGGCCAGGGCATGCGGGTCGTTGCTGGGGGCTTCCGGCGTCGGGTTCGGGCGGTCGAGCATGGGGCGGCGTTCTCCCGGGAAATCGGTCTGCAGAAATCGGTCTGGTCGGCGTGGCGGCGCGGCCGGGCAGGGGTGCCGCCCGGCGCGAGGGCGGGACCATGCGCTGCCGGAGGGCCGCCGG